>CALWRD010000114.1 GCA_944383875.1 uncultured Clostridia bacterium
AGACAAAAGTGTGTATAACAAGCTGATAAGCGGCGGAATCGCAGTTGATAACCCGACTGTTTTAAACGCCCTTGCAAAAGATGACGCTGACAAGCTGAATTTAGCAAAAGAAAAAAGCTTCATAAAAATATCTGAAAATGAATTTACTTCATTAATTGATGATATAAACAAAAAAATAAAAGATGCGGGAAGTAATATTATAAACGGTGAAATAAAAGCCGCACCATTTATAACTTCCGACAAAAGTACTCCATGCTCCTATTGTGAATACAAAGCTGTATGCTGTTTTGAGCTATGTACCGGTAAAGATAAAAAATACCGTAGGCTAAAAAACGACACCGATCAAATGTAAAACCCGTACAAAAAAAGAACTGCACCTCAAATGTATTTTGAAGTGCAGTTCTTAAATTATACAACAGCTATTAAAATTTAGATTGCCAAAAAACTTAAATTTAACTGAAATTTTGAAGTTTGCAAACACACAATTTGCAACTGGCGTCGCAGACTTTAATCCGCAGGACGGGCTTTGCCCGTCCGAGGGTATAACAAGAGTGCCACAAAGAGGGCAAAACCCTCTTTGTGGCACGGGGGGTTACGTCCTTGGTGGGTACGTAAGTACACATACTGCAAGAAATGCAGGCATTTCTTGCAAGGCTGTCGACTTTTTCGACAGCCTAAATCTATTATACTTTTTCGGCAACAAATTTATCGTCTTTATAATCAACGGTTACCTTTGCACCTGTAGTAAACTTACCTGCAAGCACATCCTCCGCAAGCATATCTTCAATATTTGACTGGATTGCTCGTCTTAAAGGTCTTGCACCATACTGCTGGTCAAAGCCTACTTCTGAAATTTTCTCTATTGCAGTATCTGTTACCTCAAGCTCAATATCCATATTTTCTTTCATTCTGGACTTAACCTCGTTAAGCATAATGCCTGCAATAGTCTTAATCTCATCCTTTTCAAGGCTGTGGAACACGATAATATCATCAATACGGTTAAGAAATTCAGGTCTGAAGACATTTTTAATATCTTCCATAACACCCTTCTTCATTTCCTCATAGCTCTTTTCATTTTCTGTGGAAGTACCGTTGACAAAGCCAAGCTTTTTAGAAGAATCAACTATATTCCTTGCACCTGCATTTGATGTCATAATTATAACCGTGTTCTTAAAGTCAACACGTCTACCCTGAGCATCGGTAATGTGACCATCGTCAAGTACCTGCAGCAGAATATTAAATACATCGGGATGAGCCTTTTCAATCTCATCGAAAAGTACTACGCAATAAGGTTTTCTTCTTATCTTTTCACAAAGCTGACCACCCTCATCATAGCCAACATATCCGGGAGGTGAACCAATGATCTTGGAGACACTATGCTTTTCCATATATTCACTCATATCAACTCTTATCATAGCGTCCTCATCACCAAAAAGAACCTCCGAAAGTGCCTTTGAAAGCTCAGTCTTACCTACACCTGTAGGACCTAAGAAAAGAAATGAACCTATAGGGCGCTTTGGATCCTTAAGACCGACCCTGCCTCGCCTGATTGCTTTGGCAACAGCCTTAACAGCCTCTTCCTGACCAACTACACGCTTATGAAGGATTTCCTCCATATTCCTAAGTCTTTCACTCTCCTCTTCCTGTAACCTCTTAACAGGTACGCCTGTCCAACTGGATACTATATCTGCTATTTCTTCTTCGGTTACCACCTGAGCATTGTCATTATGTTTTTCTTTCCAAGAATTTTTAGCTTCGTCAAGTTCTTTTCTTGCCTCATCCTGTTTACGCTTGATCTCGCCTGCTCTCTCATACTCCTCAGTCTTAATAGCCGACTCTTTTTCACTTTCAAGTGCGTTGATTCTATCCTCAAGTTCCTTGATTTCGGGAGGTGCGGTAAATGTCCTCAATCTTACCTTTGAAGCGGCCTCATCAAGGGCATCAATAGCCTTATCGGGTAAAAACCTATCGGTGATATATCTGGATGAAAGCTTTACGGCAGCCTCAATAGCAGCATCGGTAATTTTAACACTGTGATGAGCCTCATACTTGTCTCTTAAGGATTTAAGCATCTTAACAGCGTCCTCTTCACTTGGCTCATCAACCTTAACAGGCTGGAAACGTCTTTCAAGTGCACCATCTTTTTCAATATACTTCCTATATTCATTAAGGGTAGTTGCACCTACTATCTGGATTTCACCTCTTGCAAGTGAAGGTTTAAGTATATTGGAAGCGTCAATAGCACCCTCAGCGCCGCCTGCACCGATAATTGTATGCAGCTCATCTATAAACAGGATTACATTTCCGGCACTTCTTACTTCATCCAATACCTTTTTAATCCTATCCTCAAACTCACCTCTGTACTTACTGCCCGCAACAAGAGATGATATGTCAAGACCCACAACCCTCTTGTTTTTCAATATTTCAGGTACATCGCCGTTTGCAATCTTCTGTGCAAGTCCCTCAACAATAGCTGTCTTACCTACACCGGGATCACCTACAAGGCAAGGATTGTTTTTTGTTCTTCTGGTAAGGATCTGGATAACCCTTTCAATCTCATTGTCACGTCCAACAACGGGATCAAACTTGTTTTCCGATGCCATTACGGTAAAATCTCTGCCGTACTGGTTAAGGGTAGGAGTATTGCTGCTGCCCTTTGCACCCTGACTTGCCTTACCAATAGGTGCACCGTTTGATACATCGTCACCGCCCTCACCAAGCATTTCCATAATATCATCCACAAGTTTTTGAGGATTTACACCCAGTGAAGCCAAAATTCTAAGGGCATAGCTTTGACCGCCCAGAATATCATTTTCCGAAAGAAGAGCAATCAATATATGCTCAGTGCCTATATAATTAGTGCCCATTGAATATGCTATATCATAGCATTTCTGAATTGTCTTTTTAGTTCGTGGAGTGAAATCATTCTGACTCAGCTGCACTCCATGTGCATCGCCTTCGCCGACTAACTCGGTAATTTTATTTCTGACTTCCGACTCAGTTACGCCCTGCATTTCAAGGGCTTTACCCGCAACAGATTCGTTTACGCTTGCAAGACCGTAAAGCAAGTGTTCAGTGCCTATATAGCCATGTCCCATTTCGGAAGCAAGCTGAGCTGCGGAATTAATAACTTCATAAGCTTTTTTAGTAAAATTAGCAGCCATAGTTAAGACCTCCTTTTATACAAAAATTTCCTTCAGATATTTTGCTCTTGCAATATCTCTTTCACTTTCATTTGCGCTGTGCCCGATTCGACTTTGAAGATTGCCGCTCTGCACATTCATCATTACATTATATATGTTGCTCTTGCAACAACCTGGATCAATAATACCGCTGACAATTCCAAGTCTTACCTTTGATAGCAGGCTCATCGCTTCGGCAGAGTTTATTTTAACACAATATTTAAGGGTACCCAGTGCCCTATATACCGTATCTTCAAGCTCTGTATGCTGATTTTTAATTGCCAGTTCCCTAAGGGCATTTTCCTTGTCAATAATCTGTGAAGTAATATTTTTAAGTAAATCCATTATTTCCTTTTCACTCTTGCCAAGGGTTACCTGGTTGGAAATCTGATATATTGCTCCAAGGGGCTTTGAACCCTCTCCGTATATGCCTCTGATTGTCATACCAAATTTACTTACACTGTTTGCCAGTTCAGCAATCCTTCCGTTGCTTTCAAGCATTGGAAGATGAAGCATAAATGAGGCTCTTAAGCCGGTTCCCACATTGGTTACACAAGCGGTAAGGAAACCGAACTCCTCATCATAAGCATATTTAACACTTTCTCCTATAAGGTTGTCTATTCTGTCGGCATCCTCCCAAGCTTTTTCTATATTATAACCGGGACACATAGCCTGTATCCTGATGTGATCCTCTTCATTTACCAGTATATTTATGGAATTATCATCATTAACCAAAACCGCACAAGGCGTTTGCTTTTGAATAAGCTCCGGACTTACTACATGGTTTTCCAACATAGCAAGCTTGGCATTCCTTTCCAGATCAGGCATATAGATATATTGAAAAGTCTTACCTATCGGTGTCCTGTCATTAATAACGGAATTCTTAACTTCTTCAACAATCTTTTTTGCCTGCTCATCGGTGAGTCTCTTTGAAAACGGATAACCTTTAATGTTTCTGGCAAGTCTTACACGGCTTGACAGCACCACATTACTGTCAAGTGCCTTGTCTTCATACCACTTTGTCATAGGGCTCACTCCTCCTTATTCTTCAGTGCTCTGATCTTATCTCTTAATTCGGCAGCCTTTTCGTACTCCTCATTTTTTATAGCCACATCCAGCTCATTTTTAAGTTTTTCTTCTTCGGTAAGTTCCTTTGGAGCCGTTTGTGCCTTGATACGTCTTGCCTCGGGGCTTCCTTTTCCGGTATGTCTTACACCGCCCTGAATATTCTTAAGCACACCCCTAAGTCTATCTCTGAAGGTATCATAACACTCAGGACAGCCAAGTCTGCCGCCGTTTACAAAATCGTCAAAGGTTGAACCGCAAATACTGCATACATCCGTGCCCTTATTGGAATAAAGTCCATCGCCATAAAGCATACCACCATGTCCCATTCCGTTTAAAAAGCCCTCAAACAAATTGTCAAAGGACATATTAACATCATTTAAAATATTGGAGGCGGCAGCACATTTATCGCAAAGATCATATTCTCTTACCTTGCCGTTAATGTTCTGTCTGATATGAACTGTAGCCTGATTTGTTTTGCATTTATCACATAACATAATACATACCTCCTGTTAATAATCACAGCCTACGTTACATAGACCGTTCTTTTTTCTTTATGACCAAATTATAGCACCGCTTTTGTTAGCCATCAAGTCCGATGAGTGCTAATCAAAACCTATTTTCGCATTAAATCTCGCTAAATCTAATTATTTCTAACTTTTTCTCACTTTTTCATTTTTTCAAAAGTTTGTTCTAAAAGAATAAACTGTCCAAAAAGACAGCTTATTCTTATAAAAGAGGGGATATTAATCTGGAAAAGGCTTCCCTTATTTTAGTAAACCTGCTTCTTGAATTATATATACTTTGTGTTATTTCCCTGCAATCAGCAAAGTCTGTTTCAAACTGTTTATCAACCTTAGCAGTAAAATCACTGTCATATAAAAATGCGTTTACTTCAAAATTAAGCTGAAAGCTGCGAATATCCATGTTAGCAGTTCCTATTGACGTTATCAAACCATCCATAGTCATAACCTTTGAATGTATAAACCCTTTGGTGTATTCATAACAACGCACACCAGCCTCCAGTAGCTCACCCAAATAGCTTAAGCTGCTCCAATACACAAAAAAGTGATCGGGTTTTGCCGGAATAATAATTCTGACATCAATTCCGGAAAGGGCAGCCGTTTTAAGGGCTTCAAGCAGACTGTCATCCGGAACAAAATACGGCGTTGCAATATATATTTTTTTGTCTGCCTCGGTAATCATCTTAAAATAGGCATATTGTACATTGTTCCATCTTGTATCCGGTCCGCTGGAAACAATCTGCATGGGAATACGGTTATCCTGTGTTTCAATCTTGGGAAAATATTTGTCATCCAGTTTAAGCTTGCTGCCCTTGGTGTAATTCCAGTCCATTGCAAACCTCAGTTCCATATCATGCACCGAATCACCGACTACCCTTATATGGGTATCACGCCAAAAGCCAAAACGCTTTACCTTGCCCAGATACTCATCCCCGATATTGAGTCCTCCTATATAGCCTATCTTTCCATCAATAATAGCAAGCTTACGGTGATTTCTGTAATTAATCCTTATCCAACGTGGAGGTAAAAAAAGCTGCACTTCACCGCCTGCCTCTTTAAGAGGTTTATTAAATCCGGGGGAATTAAAAGCATTTCCTATACCGTCATACAGAAACTTTACCTCAACACCTTCCTTCGCCTTCTTTGCAAGTGCTGCTATTATCTTTCTGCCTAAATCATCATCACGTACAATATAGTATTGCATATGTATAAAGCTCTTTGCGGCAGCTATATCCTTTAACAAATCATCAAACTTACTGTTTCCTTCATTATATAACTTAACTGAATTGTTGGTATGATAAGCGCTTGCCCCAGTCCTCATATTCATAGCAACCACATCATTCAGATGTTCTGCATTTGGCATAGGCAAAATATTTTTCTTTTTAAGCAAGTTGAACTGTTTATGAAACAATTCCGGATTTTTAGCCATAAAATCCGAAAGGATTTGCTCATCCCTGATAGATTTTTGCGCAAACTTCTTATGCTTTCTGCCCTCAAAGCCAAACACAAGATAAATTGCCCAGCCGAATACAGGTATGATAGCCAATACCATAAGCCAAGCCCATGTGGTGCCCGGATTTTTTCTTTCATAAAACACCACAAAAATAGCAAAGGCAAGGTTGATTATAATACCTATATATATTAATATTTGAATAAAATCAGCAATCATAATATTTCTCCTTTTATAATTGACATAGTTTTGCTATGTGATATAATTATAATATAATTTAAGAAAAATTGCTAGGAGGTTTTTTAATATGGTAACACCGGATGAATGTTTGTATTGTAAGAACAAAGAAAAACTTGATTCCCTTATGATTTATATTGCGGATTTGGAAGTAACAAAGCTTTATCTTTTTAAAGAGCAGACATATTACGGTCGCTGTGTAATTGCCTATAAGGATCACGGCAAAGAACTCTATGACTTAACTGACGAAGAATCCGCTCTTTTCATTAAAGATATGCAGCGTGTGGGAAAAGCTATAAACAAAGCTGTTAATCCTGCCAAGGTAAACTACGGTATGTTCAGTGATACCCTTCCACATCTTCATGTACATATTGTTCCAAAACAAGAGGGCGGATACAGCTTTGGCGGAACATTTGAAATGAATGTAAATCCTCCAAAATATCTCAGCGATTCAGAATACGAAGAAATTATTGCAAAAATAAAGGCTAACCTTTAATACCATCTTTAAGGCTCCGCTTGGCTTGGAGCCTTATTATAGTTTTACGCATATTTTTAATTTATACCCATATAAAAGAAAGGAACCGATTTTCCATCGATTCCCTGTAATTTATTGTGCCGCTTTGCGTTTAGTAAGCATAATTCCGGCAGTAAGTGCCGTAAACGGTGCAACTGTTACCAAACCAAAGCTTCCTACCACCGTATCGAGAATTTCGGCAGCCACATATTTATAATTTAAAATATGGTCAATAGGCGTGCCCTGTGCCATAAATACCATAAGCAGGGTTATGTATCCTCCCGAATATGCCAGCAAAAGTGTAGTAGTCATAGTACCCATTGCCGCTCTGCCCACATTCATACCGGACTTTGCAGCTTCTAACCACGAAATATCAGGTTTCTTCTCCACCACTTCATTTATAGCTGAAGTAATATCCACCGATAAATCAATCATCGCTCCCGATGCCCCTATAAATATACTGCTCATAAAAATCGAAGTTAAATCAAGATCCTGAAATCCGCTGTAAAGCAATGACTCCGAATCCGGCATAACAGCACCGTTTATTTTAAATAAATCAGTAAAAAGCATACCAAGTATACATGTAGTAAAAATACCCAGTAACGAACCCATGGAGGCAGAAACAGTTCGTCTGTCAAATCCGTAGACAAAAAATATGATAACAGCAGTAATAAAAATTGTTATCAATATGCCTATCCACACGGGCGGATAGCCCTTAAGATATGCGGGAACCAATATCTTCCATATGGTAAGTATGGTTATTGAAAAAGAAAAAATAGCTAAAAATCCATTTTTACCTGCAACAACAACAAGCAGCAAAGCAAAAACAACAAATAAAATTATTTCCTTATCCAATCTGTAATGGTCGGACATAACCACAGACTTTATTTCATCACCGTCATAGCTTATGGTAATGAGGGCTCTGTCTCCAACCTTATATATCTTATCCTTTTCAAGGGAGCCGCTTAAAAAGTTTACTCCCGTAATTTCTCTATCCTTGAAAATTCCATCATCAACACGTATAAGACAGCTTTGCTCTCCGGATTGAATAAGTCCGGAACTTTTAATAGACGAGTTGTCCGTTTCCAAAACAGTACCCGTAGCTCTATCCATATCCTGATAAATTAAGGCATCCTCATAGCCTGTTGGAATAACTATGAGGATACCTGTTAAAATCAAGCCGATTAAAATTATCAGAAGTGTTGATTTCTTATTTGAAAAAATCACACTGTTCATAATCTTATTCAACTCCGGTTAATGCTGCAAGCTTTTCATATATCTCTGTATTGTCGTAGTAACCTTCAAAGTTTTCCTGACCTGCGCCCTGAACAAGCACCTCAACAGGCAAACCTGTATGAGCATATGATCCGAAGTTTACACCGCTCTTGTTATTAAGTATATGAGTAATGGTTACTGTCAATGGCTCATAACTGCCATACTTAACATATTCATCCTGAGCGAACTCTTCTTCCTCGCCTGTTCTTGTCATAGTAGTATCATAAGCTTCCTTAAGAAGATTGTACTCATACTGAGTCATTTCAAGACTTCCGTCATCATCCGACTCAGGATGGCTATTGGCATTGTCTTTTTGCTCCATATCTACTGCGTCACTTGTTGGTGCAGTAAGTCCGAATAACTCGGTAATATCTTCCATAACAGTATAAAAATCAGTTGAGTTAGCCTTATAGCCCTCTACATAGTCACTGTCAAACTTTGCATAGGAAATCTTTTGATTGTTAAAGTTTGTAAGGAAGGTATCATAGTCGGTACCTGCATATCCTATTGTAAGACCACCTGTTTCATGGTCACCTGTAACGATAATAAGTGTTTCATCAGGATGTTCATTGTAGAACTCAACAGCTTCATCAACAGCTTCATCAAGGGCAATAGTATCGGAGATAGTTGATGCTGCATCATTTGCATGACAAGCCCAGTCGATCTTACCGCCTTCAACCATCATGAAAAATCCGTTATCATTGTCAAGCATTTCAATTCCCTTGTCAACATAATCAGCTAAAGCCCATTCGCCGTCCTCAAGGTCCATATCATAGGACATAGCATCATCATCAGCCAAGTGCTCATCAATAACCACTACCTTGCCATCCTCGCTTGTAAGAGCCTCAGCCTCAGCCTGAGTCTTAACAACCTTGTAGCCTGCCTCTTCGGCAAGGGTATAAATGTCTGTCTGATCTCCGTTTTCACCGGTTGGATCCAGAAGAGCGCCGCCTGCAAAGTAATCAAAGCCGCTTTCAATCATCTCCAAGCCAATATCGTAGTAATTGCTTCTTGATTCCTGATGAGCATAGAAGGCAGCAGGTGTAGCATGGTTAATATTAACGGTGGAAATAACACCTATCTTGTAATCCTTCTGTGCCTTAAGCTTTTCCGCTATTGTTTCATACTCCTGAGTGAAATCTTCACTTACGTTAATACTGCCGCTCCAGGTCTTATGTCCCGTTGCAATGGAAGTAGCAGTTGATGCGGAGTCCGGCGCAAAGGAAGTGCTGTCATAAGTCTGTGCGGAACCGGTAACAGGGAAATTCATCATAGTAAGGTTGTTCTTACTTTCCAGTATTTCCTTTTCCTCTCCGTCTACAGTTACGCTTTCAGCTTCCTGTGCAGCGCTGTTTGCACTTACAAAGTAGTTGGTAAGCTGAATTTGAGGATAACTCATACCGTCGCCTATAAACATAAATATGTACTTTGGTGTCTTTGTATTAGACGATGCAGTACTTGCAGAAGAATTTTCACTGGCATCAACCTCTGTTGTACCCGAAACATTGCAGCCCGAAAGCCCACAGCATGCGGATGCAACAAATAATGATGCACAAATTAAACTGATTACTCTCTTTTTCATAATTACCTCCATTAATGATTTCCTTAGTTTGTTAATCAACTTAATTATAATTAAAAAAGGTAAAACCATCTATCAAAGAAAAATAAAAAAAATTTAAATTTTTTTCATCATTTAGCCGCTAATGAAAAAAATGAGCAAAAAATATGTAATATTTTTGAAAAATAATGTATTCAGCCTATTTGCATATATAAACTTTACAAAAATCAACCTGTACCACAAAAAACAGCGGTGGGCTGTAAGCCACACCGCCTTGTTACCATACCATACCATATCAATCAATCTCAGCCATAACATCCTGCATATCATACTTGCCCGGTGCTTTGCCTACAATAAACTTAGCCGCCCTTACGGCACCGACAGCAAATACCTCCTTGCTGTAAGCGGAATGTTTGAACTCTACAACTTCATCTTTACCCGCAAAAATCACTTCGTGATCTCCCACTATGGTTCCGCCTCTTACGGAGCTGAAACCGAGTTCACATCTGCTGCGTTTTTCTCTTACCTGACTTCTGTCGTATACATATTCAAGCTGATTGCCGCAGCTCTCGTTTACGGCATCCCCAAGCAAAAGAGCTGTACCGCTTGGAGCGTCAATCTTTTGATTATGATGTCTTTCCACAATTTCAACATCAAATCCTGCATCGTACAATACCGAAGCGTACTTTTTAAGGATGCTTGCGATAAGGTTTATACCGACGCTCATATTTGCGGAACGGAATACAGGTATATCATCCGAAGCTTTATCCATAAGTTTTATTGTTTCATCCGAAAGACCTGTCGTACAAATGACTACAGGTATCTTTTTTGCAACAGCATAATTAATAACATTTGGAACGGCTGCTGCCGTGGAAAAATCAATAATAACATCCGCAGGCATATCACAGTCGTTAATATCTATAAATGTAGGGAACGGAGCATTGCTTGCCACTACATCAACACCTGCAACGATCTGAGCATCACTGTCATTTTTTACTATATCGCAGATTACACGTCCCATATGACCATTACAGCCATTCATTATAACCTTAATCATTAGTTTACATTCCTTTCAATTGTTTTACGGATTATTTAATCAAGCCAAAGTCACGCATACTCTTTTCAAGCATATCAAGATCCGCCTGCTCCATTTCTACAAGAGGAGGACGGTAGCCGCCAGCCTGCATACCCATTAAATTAAGTGCAGCCTTTACAGGAATAGGGTTGACCTCACAGAAAAGACCGTGAACCAGATCAAGACAGTCAAGCTGCATTTTTGTTGCCTCTGCGGTATCTCCGTTTAAATATTTCATAACCATGTCGTGCATGTACTTTGGCGCAACATTGGCAAGCACGGATATAACGCCCTTGCCGCCCAAGGAAAGCAGAGGAAGAACCTGATCGTCATTGCCGCTGTAAATATCAAGCCTGTCACCGCAAAGGTGAGCAATCTCTGCCACCTGTGAAATATTACCGCTTGCTTCCTTAATAGCAACGATATTGTCAAGGTTTGAAAGCTCCGCAACTGTCTTAGGTGCTATATTAAGTCCGGTTCTGCCTGCAATATTATACATAATAATAGGTAAATTAACCGTATTTGAAATATCCGAATAGTATTTAATAAGACCCTTTTGAGTTGTCTTATTATAATAAGGTGTTACTATAAGCAGACCGTCTGCGCCAACCTCTTCGCATCTTTTGCAAAGCTTGAGTCCGTGTGCCGAATCATTGCTTCCGGCACCTGCAATAACAGGTATTCGCTTATTTACTTTATTAACCGTATACTCTATTACCGAGATCTGCTCATCATCGGTAAGAGTTGATGCCTCCCCTGTAGTGCCGCAGATAATAACGGCGTCCGTACCGTTTTCTATCTGAAACTCCAACATATTACCCAGCGCATCATAATTAACACTGCCGTCTTCATTAAACGGAGTTACTATTGCTACACCCGAACCGGTAAAAATAGTCTTCTTCATAATATCATCCCTCTCTTTTAATCAAAATAACCCTTAGCCGCAAGCAGCTCTGCCATAAGCACAGCACCGCCGGCAGCACCTCTCAAAGTGTTGTGTGAAAGACAAACAAACTTGTAATCATACTGTGTATCCTCTCTCAAACGACCGATTGAAATAGCCATTCCACCCTCAAGATTTCTGTCAAGTTTAGTTTGAGGTCTGTCATTTTCTTCAAAGTAGTTAAGGAACTGCTTTGGAGCCGATGGAAGCTTAAGCTCCTGTGGAACACCCGAAAAATTCTTCCAACATTCAAGTATCTCTTCCTTTGATGGCTTATTTTCAAAGCTGACAAATACGGCAGCCATATGTCCGTCTGAGCATGCCACTCTCAAACATTGAGCTGTAATATTAGGAGAAGTTGCATTTACAATCTCATTACCTTCTATCTTGCCCCATATCTTAAGAGGCTCTCTCTCTGACTTTTCTTCCTCACCGCCAATGTAAGGAATTACATTGTCAACCATCTCAGGCCATCTTTCAAAGGTCTTGCCTGCGCCGGAAATTGCCTGATAGGTACATACAAGTACATTCTTAACGCCGAATTTTCTCAATGGATGGATAGCAGGAACATAGCTTTGAAGCGAGCAGTTAGACTTAACCGCAATAAAGCCTCTCTTTGTGCCAAGCCTTTTTCTCTGTGCTTCAATAATTTCGATATGTTCCGGATTAAGTTCAGGCACAACCATAGGTACATCCGGAGTACCTCTGTTAGCCGAATTGTTGCTGACAACAGGACACTCTGCCTTTGCATACTTTTCCTCAAGCGCACGGATTTCATCCTTTTTCATATCAACCGCACAAAATACAAAATCAACCATAGAGGCAATTTTTTCAACGTCGGCATTGGCATCCATAACAATGAGGTTTTCAAGCTTTTCAGGCAATGGTTCCTGCATAGCCCAGCGATTACCTATCGCCTCTTTAAGTGTCTTGCCCGCCGAACGAGGACTTGCAGCTACAACCGTAACGTTAAACCATGGATGATTGGCAAGCAAAAGAGCAAATCTTTGACCTACCATACCGGTAGCACCAATAATACCTACATTATACTTTTTCATTTCTTCTACTCCTATTATATTGTTTATTTAAGGTATTTGTGAAGGATAAAAAAAAGGATTGACAAATGCCAATCCGAGCGTAAAGCCGTACCCGGATAGCTCTCCATCACAAAAGGATGACAGACGCCGAGCTGTTCGCTGCGGAATCCAGATGTGTCCCTCAGGGGTAGGAAACACCTTCGGCACGTTCCCCTTTCATCCGCCATTATTGATACCCCTGTATCTAAAGCGAATTACTAATGAAAAATGCACCTCTATCTCTATGGTCTTACTATAACACCATATAATAGTCTTGTCAAGGAAAAGAAGGCGAATTATACCCTCCTTTCCTCCTATTTAACTGATGTTTTTTTCAAACCTATTTTATATTTAAACTTTTCTAAAAAAAGTTCTTGCAAAAAAAATCGAAATATGCTGTTATTCCTTCTATTGCATATTTAAATAATTTCCAAAATGACCATTTTGTTTCTCCTGCAACTCTTTCTATATTTTCGTATTCAATCCATTT
>CALWRD010000115.1 GCA_944383875.1 uncultured Clostridia bacterium
CTTCTTCCGGTTGCCAAAACTATTTCAATACCCTTTTCTTTGAGCCTGCGCAGGGCAGAAATATTATCCTCAGGTATATTGCCGTCACTTCCGAGCAACGTACCGTCACAATCCAGCGCAACAAGCCTATAATCCATAATGTTTTCCTCCATACATATAAAAAGGGATGCTTATGCACCCCTAAACTTTAAATATCAACAACCGATGAAAGTACCTCGCCTATGCTGTCATGTATTACAAGAGATGCCATATTGTCGTATGCTGTTGTACTCTTATTGATCAGCACAAGTTTGTTTCCCCTGTAATCACCAACTAAACTTGCGGCAGGATATACCACCAGAGAAGTTCCTCCCACAATAAGCATATCAGCCTCTTCAATAGCCCTTTGCGCAGCATTCCAGACCCTGCCGTCAAGCCCCTCCTCATAAAGCACAACGTCAGGCTTAATAATGCTGCCGCAGTCGGGACAACGGGGAACAATTCCCTCAATAGACATCATTTCGTCCAAACTGTAAAATTTATGACACCCCATACAATAGTTTCTGTACACAGAGCCGTGCAGTTCATACACAGTTTTACTGCCTGCCTCCTGATGCAGATTATCTATATTCTGCGTAACAACAGCCTTAAGCTTGCCCTGTCTTTCAAGGGCAGCAAGAGCATAATGGGCTTTGTTCGGCTTGGCATCTCTGTATATAAGGTTGTTTTTATAATAGTCGAAAAACAGCTCCGGCTTAGTATCAAATACTGTCCTGCTTATCAGATATTCCGGTGAATATCCATACTTTGTTTTTGCCTTGTAAAGACCATCCTCACTCCTGAAGTCGGGAATATTGCTTTCGGTGGATACGCCGGCTCCGCCCAGAAATACAATGTTGTCGCTGCCTTCAATAAGTTCTTTCAGCTTTTCATATGCCATTTAAATCCCCTACCTTATTTTTTGCAAAAACTTCTCAATCCTTGCCAAAGCCCTCTTTATATCCTTTATTGAATAGGCATAGGAACATCTTATAAAGCCTTCGCCGCATTCGCCGAAAGCAGTTCCGGGCACCACAGCAACACGCTCCTCAAAAAGGAGTCTTTCGGAGAACTCATCAGAGGAAAGTCCCGTTGACCGGATGGATGGGAAGAGATAAAAGGCTCCCAATGCCTCAAAGCAGGATAAGCCCATATCCTCAAAGCCTTTACGCATAACATTCCTGCGCATATCATATTCCTGCCGCATCTTTGCCACTTCCTTATCACAGCTGCGAAATGCCTCAAGAGCAGCATACTGACTTATGGTAGGAGCGCACATAATGACATACTGATGCACCTTGGTCATATTTGAAATAATATCCTTTGGACCTGCCGCATAACCCAGACGCCAGCCTGTCATTGAAAACGCCTTTGAAAAACCGTTCAGCACAACACACAAATCACGCATACCCTCAAGAGAGGCTATTGACACGTGCTGTCTTTCACCATATGTAAGCTCGGAATATATTTCATCGCTGATTACAAATATATTATGCTCCTTAATAACCTTTGCAATCTTTTCAAGGTCTTCTCTTTCCATAATAGCACCCGTCGGATTGTTTGGATAAGGAAGTATAATAGCTTTTGTCCTGTCGGTAAGCTTTTCCAGTATTTCCTCCGGCTGAAGTCTGAAATCGTTTTCAACCTTGGTGTTGATAACAACGGGCACACCCCCTGCCATTTCCACACAGGGCTTATAGGATACATAGGAAGGTTCAACCACAAGCACCTCTTCACCGGGATTAAGCAGCGTCCTGAGTGCAACATCTATTCCCTCGCTTGCACCCACGGTAACAAGTATTTCATTATTTGGGCAGTAGCTAAGCTCATACTTGCGCTTAAGATAAGATGCAATCTCCACACGCAGTTCCTTCAAGCCAAGGTTTGAAGTATATCTTATGCTGCTTTTTTCCAGAGTGTATATGGCTCTTTCCCTTATTGCCCATGGTGTAATGAAATCAGGCTCACCTACGCCAAGGGAAATAACATTATCCATTTCATTTGCCACATCGAAAAACTTCCTTATACCCGAAAATGGCATTTCCTGAATTTTTTTCGACACAAAATCCTTTGGCTCTATCATGGCGATACAATCATCCTTTCATCCTCATCGGGTGTTTTATCAAGTATAACACCGTGATCCTTGTATTTTTTAAGTACGAAATGAGTGGCTGTGCTAAGCACTGCGTCTATCGTGGAAAGCTTATTTGATACAAAGTAGGATATTTCCTTAATATTTTTGCCCTCCATCATAACCATCAGATCATAAGCTCCCGACATAAGGTAAACCGCCTTGACCTCATCAAAGCCATATATTCTTTCCGCAATTTTTTCAAAGCCCATATCCCGTTGTGGAGTAACCTTAACCTCAATAAGGGCTGTTACATACTCTCTGTCTGTCTTATCCCAATTAATTAAGGTAGTATAGCTGCAAATAACGTTATTCTTTTCCATATCCGCTATGGCGTCAAATATTTCATTTACAGGTCTGTTGAGCATAACGGCTATTTCCTCAACACTGGTCCTGCTGTCCTTTTCCAAAATATCAAGTATTGCTTTTTCCACCTTAAAAACCTCCTTAATTATAATTAGCTTAATTATATATCATTTTTACCCAAATATAAAGACTTTTTTATGTAGGATTAAGCCTTTTTACATTTTTTATATCCGTTTTACCACTCTTATCGTTTCGCATACAAATGTCTCCAACGCACTTCTCTCCTGTCTGGGGAAGCGCCATAGGTACATTTTCAAGTTTACCCTCCGACAAAAGCTTACTTATATCCTCTGGCTTAAGGTGGATAGCATATCTTTCAAAATCGCTTTTCCATATGGTAAACTTACAGCCTGCCCTCCATCTTGAACAGTAAAAGGACTTTGTGTTCTCATACACATTACCGGAGCATATAGGACATTTTCCAAGGCTCCCCTTTGGAGCAGAGGTCTTCCTCCCTCTTTTTTCGGCGGCAAATACAACGCCTGCGTCAATCTTTTGCGACATCTTTACAAGGTAAATCACGTAGTTCTTAATGCTGCCCATAAATTTGTCCGTCTGCATATTGCCCTTTGCAATCTGTGAAAGTCCTTTTTCCCATCTGCCCGTTGTTTCGGGAGATTTAAGCTCCGGCGGTACAACGGCAATAAGCTTTGTACCCTTTTCTGTGGGAACAAGGCTTTTGCCTTTTCTGTTTACATAGCCTACTTTAATCAAGCGTTCTATTATTGCCGCTCTGGTTGCCGGCGTACCAAGTCCCGAATCCTTAAGCTGTTCCTTAAGCTCCTCATTGTCAACAAACCTTCCTGCATTTTCCATTGCGGACAGCAATGAGGCTTCATTATACGGCTGTGGCGGCTTGGTTTTTTTCTTATTGCTCTTGACCGCCTTAACGGCAAGCATATCCCCCTCAATTACATCAGGCAGCACAGGCTCTTCCTTTTTATCTTTTTCGGAAGCCCTGTTAAGCTCCGTCCATCCCTTTGAAATAACCGTGGTTCCCTTTGTCAAAAAAGGATACCCCTCACTTACCGTAACAATTTTAGTTGTACTGTATACATAATATGGATAGAACACCTGCAAAAAACGTCTGGCAATCAAATCATAAACCTTAAATTCATCTTCGCCGAGAGCAGAAATATTTACCTTTGCCTCCGTAGGTATTATTGCATGATGATCATTAATCTTGGAATTGTCAACTATGCGTTTCGTAACAGGCAGTTTTTCAAGCTTAAGTACATAATCCGCATAATTATGATAGGGTTCCGCCCCATACAGCTTTGAGGCAATGATTTTAAGTTTAGGTATCATATCATCCGACAAATACCTGCTGTCGGTTCTCGGATAAGTAACCATTTTTCTTTTTTCATACAGATCCTGAACAATGGAAAGGGTTTTCTGGGCAGAAAAGCCGAATTTTTTATTGCAGTCTCTTTGCAACTCCGTAAGGTCATAAAGTAATGGGGGAGGCGTTTTCTTTTCCTCCTTTTCTACGCTTTCAACGCAGGCGGTTTTACCTTTGACGCTTGAAACAATGGCGTCTGCCTTTTCCTTTTCAAAAAGCTTTGTATCATTTGTTTTTCTGTCAAACCATGTACCTTTATAACCTTCAAAATCCGCTTCGACTTCCCAATAGTCTCTGGCGTCAAAGGCATCAATTTCCCTTTGACGTTCCACTATTAAAGCAAGTGTGGGAGTTTGAACCCTGCCAATGCTTAAAAGGGCGTCATACCTGAGAGTAAAGGCTCTGCTTGCGTTAATACCCACAAGCCAGTCAGCTTCACTTCTGCACTTTGCCGATTGATAAAGATTATCATATTCGCTGCCGTCCTTGAGGGTTTCAAAACCTTCTTTAATGGCGGCGTCTGTCATTGAAGAAATCCAAAGGCGCTTAAAGGGTTTGCTGCATCCTGCAAGATCATAGATATATCTGAAAATAAGCTCACCCTCACGCCCGCTGTCGGTGGCACAAATCAGACCTGATATCTTGCTTTGTTCCATAAGTTTTTTTAATATATCAAACTGTTTTTTTGTATTTTTAATAGCTTTTATCTTTATATGTTCCGGTATAATAGGAAGGCTTTGAATATCCCACTTTTTAAGATGAGGATCATAATCCTCCGGTTCACATAATGTTACCAAGTGTCCCACTGCCCAGGAAATAACATATTCATCATTATATAAAAAGCCGTCACCCTTCCTGGTACACTTAAGTACCCGTGCAATATCCCTTGCAACAGAAGGTTTTTCCGCAATTATCAGCTCCATAACTTACCTCTTTCACTTCGTTGTCCACTTTCCACTGAAATATCTGCCTACAAACAGCGCAGATCTGAAAAGCCAATCCATAACCATGGCAATCCACACACCTATAGCGCCCCAGCCCAGCAAATCTCCCAAAATATAGCTGAACATTATTCTGAATACCCACATTGAGAATATGGCAACTACCATTGTATAACGCACATCATTTGAGGCACGCAAAGCATTGGGCAGAGAAAATGACAAAGGCCATATAAGCATGGCACAGCCGTTATGTATAAAAATAAGGATAGTCGCAAGGGTAAGTGTTTCGGGAGAAAGATTGTAAACCTTTAAAATAACAGGCAGCGATAACAATAATACACTGTTAAGAGCTATGGTAATGGCATAAGCTATCTTCAACAGCTTTTTAATATAATATCTTGCCTGATCATAATTGTTTGCACCCACACACTGACCTACCACAGTAATCATAGCCAAAGAAATTGCCTGTCCCGGTATAGTACCAAAGGCATCAATATTATTGGCAACCGCATTAGCGGCTATCTGCACTGTTCCAAAGCCGGCTATAAAACGCACCACAATAACCCTGCCAAATTGAAACATACTGTTTTCAAGACCATTTGGGATACCTATACCCAAAATTCTCTTTATCATACGCTTGTTAATATGCAGTTTTGTTCCTTTAATAATATGTACCTGAAGATTTTGGTCTCGGATAAGCACAGACATAACCGCAGCCGCAGCAAAACGGGATATAAGGGAAGATACCGCAACCCCTGCCACGCTTAAATTGAAAACATAAACAAAAATCGCATTAAGACCGATATGTATAATATTCATCATAAGAGCAACGTACATTGATACTTTTGAATTGCCCATGGAACGGAACAGGGCGGCATTTGCATTGTATATAGCAAGAAAAGGATATGAAAGAGCAGATATATAATAATATCTTGCAGCATAATCCATAACCTCTCCCTCAACCGCAAATACAGCACTGAGTATACCTCTGCAAAACAAGAGGGAGAACAACATAATAACAACCGATACAACAACCGCTATTATTTGCAGCTGATGAGCAGACTCACAAGCCAGATCCTCATCACCGTGACCGATAAGCTGAGAGGTTATAACGGCTCCTCCCGTTGCCATTGCGGCAAACAAATTCATAAAAAGTACATTTATCATATCCACAAGGGATACACCGGAAACCGCCGCCTCACCTGTTGAGGAAACCATAATAATATCCGCCATACCGACAGTTACTGCCAAAATCTGTTCTATAATAAGCGGTATAATCAGCCTTTTCAGCTGCTTGCTGTCAAACATATCAAACATCTCCAAAACAATTAATAACGATAAAGCTAATTATAACCCTCCGTGTTTTCTTTGTCAACAAATGCAGCTTATTAATATCAGCATATAAAAACGGACTGCCTGTGACAGACAGTCCGCAAAATATCAGTTATTAAATTTCAGCAGGGAATAAAGCATAGGTTAAAACTTTGGTTAATACCAGGGCTGCATCATTTGCGGTTATATCTCCGTTTGCATCCACATCAGCATGATCTCTTGCCTCCTGACTTAAACCTGCCAAATCCGGATTCAAAGTATGAAGTAGGATAAAAGCTGCATCATTTGAAGTGAGCTTGCCGCTCATATCAGCATCGCCCCAAAGCATAGTATCAATTTCTCCGCCTGTAAAACCAATGTAGTAGAGGCAGATTTTTGAACCGCCGGAATATACATAGTAGGTCTGACCTGCCTGCACCTGAGTCCTGATAACATCATAGCTTGTAGGTGATGTTTCACTGCCGACAGTCTTAATTACATTTCCGCTTCCATCGGTAATATAGGTTATTTTACCTGCATTTGTCTTAGCTGCTATAGTAAAGGTACCGTTACTTGTAGGCTCAAACTTGATAAATGAACCTGTTACAGGAATATGGCTTACAGCAAGTGGAGACTGTGGATTTATACCCTCTGCATTTTTAGGGTCAGAGGTACCCTGTATCCAATCGCTGAGAGCATAGGTCTTGTCGCCTTCAACAAATAAAGCAGGTCCCGCCTCTTCACTGTTTGTACGGAATGTTTCACCAAAGGTAAGTCCGTTGGAGCTGCCGCCGGCATCATTGAGAACATCCCACATAATGTCATCACTGAGTGTATCTGTGTCACTTGTCGTAGGCTCGGTAGTAGACTCTGTTGTAAATTCGGTTGTGGACTCTGTTGTAGAACCTGTTGGATCTTCACTACTGCCGCTTGCCGCAAACTGCATAAGATAGAGATGAGTTTCAGTTTTATTCTTTCTTATGGTACAGCTTCCTGCTTTTATAGGAATTTCATTAATGCCTGTAGCAACATCGAATGAAACTTCACCATCGCCGTTATCAACCCAGACAGAACCGTTGTTATTCATTACAAGAGTCAGAACACCGTCTGTAGGAGCCTCAAATGTTATTCTGAGGCTTGAATTGACCTTAATAGCCTTGGTAAGAGACTCACCGTCAAAGGTCTGTACAGGAGGATTACTCTTCTCCGATACATTTGTAAGGGTAAAGAATTCGTCTGTATTGGTACCCTCTGTATAGTTCCATGTAAAGAGACTTCCCTTATAGCTTAAGGTAACATTTACAGAAGTGGTATCTGTTCTGCTTGCAGTAACAGGGGAAGGATTTACAGTTTCAACATTCCACCCCGGTACATTTACAAGTACTTCATAAGGAGTACCAACGTCAACCTGACCTGTAAATACACCGTTGCCACTGTTTGTAAGGGCTGTTTCACCTACGTAAACAGAAGCTTTTGACAAATCCATGTTCTGAGTATCACCGTCAGCTCTGTTAAGAGTTACGGATACTGTACCCTTATACTTGTCAAGGTGGAACTCCGTTGCAGCGTCCGTAGTTTTGATTGCTATATTCTGTGCGCCTGTAGGTGCAATATAGTCACCTGTATTTGTAATGGTTACGGTATAGCTGCCTACAGCATACTGCTCGGCAGACTTGTATGTTCCGTCACCCTGATCATTAAGAGGTGCACCGTTGCTGAGTGTAACAGTAGCTCCTTTTACAGGGGCATTATCCGATCCGCCTGTAAGCTTAACAACTGCATATCCATCATAATCAACAGGCAAATCCATATCATATGTCAGTATATCACCGTCATTTTCAAGGACAGCAGTAGTAATCGTTGCATTTGAGTAGCCTTCCTTTGATGCTGTAATGATATATTCGGAACCCAAAGGCACAGAAGTTGCAGTATAAGTGCCGTCACCATTATTTCTGAAAGTAAGTCCGTTAGCTGTAACTGAAGCATCCGTAATAAGTGTTGTACCGCTCTTAAGGGTAATTACGATTTCACCCGACTCAGTTACAGGAAATGCCTTTAAAACGCCGGCATAGGTCTGTACATACTCAGGTACATCGGCTGCGTCATTTAATACAGACACATCACTTCTCTTGTTAATGGTATCGTAATAGAAATGTGTTGGGTTGGTATCCCAATCAACCATTGAATCCCCGTTAGGGAAACTAAGTCCGTTATCCGGTAATCCTGACTGCTCCCTTGTGGTTGCAACAGTCAATGTGCCCTTAATTTCATTTTCTTTATAGGTAGTACCGTTCGCCAATATATCATTGAAAGTCTTCAGATTTGAAGTGGTCTTTCTTAACTTATAGGCTCCCTTACAGTTGTTAAAATAATTTTCCTCAGAGAAACCGGCTGCCTTTCCTCTCAAGTCAATGGTCTGGCTTGTTGCATTATCAAAATAGGTATTGTAAATATGCACATTACCACCTGCACCAAGAGGTTGTCTTGAAGCAACATTCTGATACCAGTTATGGTGCAGTGACATATAGAACTGATCGTTGGAATCACCTGCACCCAGAAGATTTGTCTTATGACAGTCTATATAATGGTTATAGCTCATTGTATAGTACTGACCCCTCTTAAAATCGCAGGAACCATCGCCCTCAGCCTTATCGCTTTCTGCAGGATTAGCACAATAACCGGGATAAAATACGTTATTATGTACCCAAACCCTCTGAATA
>CALWRD010000116.1 GCA_944383875.1 uncultured Clostridia bacterium
AATCCTCACCAAGGGTCATATCAAGGGGCTTAAGTCCCTCCGAGGCAAAATCCTGAGAGCTGACAAGTCCGAAGTCATTGGCACAGTCATAATATACCGCCATACTATCTGTAATTGTACCTATTACAGTGCCGCTTACGGCATAAACATCCGTCAGGCTTGCCGAAATATTTTCTTCATTAAAAGAACCTGCTTTTGACGTATCCTCATAGGCAGTGAGCAAATCCCCACGTTCAAAAGGATTTTTGCTGTTAAGGCTGTAATACCTGTCCTTATAAACATAATATTCGCAGACCGGTGTTTCATTTTCAAAGCAAAAATAAGCCGTACCCGCATCCCTGCCGTTGATATGCTGGAGCACAACACTTGCCACAACGGCTTCATCTCCCGCATAAGAGGAAATGTCAAAGCCCATATCCGCCGAGGCAAAGGCAATATCCGCATAGGTTTCATCGCTTTCACCGGGGATAGTACCCTGTGAAAAAGAAACCGTGTCAGGATTAAATCCCCAGCTGCTTGCCTTAAGGGCGGTGCTTATCTGTTCCTTATAAGCGGAAATCTGTTCATCGGTAAGTGAAAAGCTTGCCTCCTCCTGCCGCACCTGAGAACAGGAAGTCAGCAAAAGCGCCGAAACAAGCATTATCATTAGTTTTTTCATACATACACCTTCGGAATCAAAGTATTAATTAATTACATTATACTACAACATTTATGCAATTTCAATTTACCGTTGTGTTACAATTTTGCAAAGTTCGGTTAACATGTTTGTTATATTGTAATCAAACATACATAATTTCCGAATAATCAGACTGTCAAAAAACTTAAATTTAATTAAATATTTGAAGTTTACAACCACGTAGCTTGCAACTGGCGTTGCAGACTTTAATTATGAGCCGAAAGAAAGCAATTCGGGCGGCGAAGCCGACTTTTTAGCATAGCTAAAAAGCTCTGAACCGCAGGCGGAAATCGCATTTTCGCCGAGGCTGGTCGTATTGCTACGCAATACTGCTCGCCTATGCAGCCGGAGGGTATAGTGTCAGCACTTTTGCTTGTAGCAAAAGCCGCCCAAAGGGCGGTCGCAGCTAGTGGCTGCGATGCAGAGGTGTCGAAAGGTGTTTATCCCCTTGAGGCACGGTTCACTACTTTCCTTGGTGGGTACGTAAGTACCCCTGCTGAAAGAAATGCAAGCATTTTCTGCACCGCAAAAAGTAATGCGGACAGCCAAAGGCTGGCTTTTGCGTAGCAAAAGTGCTTTTCTTTCAAGGGCGACAGCCCCTAAAGCTTTTTGTCAAAAAGTAAATAAATATTATTGATATACACCGCTTTTGTATGATATAATAAGCTCAAACTATGAATAACTACGGAGGTTTAAGTATGGTAGAATTATTTAAAACAGGCGCATACCTGGTAAACGGCAAACTTGTACCCGATGATGAAAACTGTGCCGGAGCACTTTCATCCATGGGCGTTGCCTGTACCAGGGAAGATGCGTCAAAAAATACAATAGCCTACGGCATTATGCAGGCACATAACACAAGCGGCAATCCCGACAAGCTTAAGATTAAGTTTGACTGTATGGCAAGCCACGACATAACCTATGTGGGCATTATACAGACCGCAAGGGCATCCGGTATGGAAAAATTCCCTATCCCTTATGTGCTTACCAACTGCCACAACAGCCTTTGCGCCGTTGGCGGTACCATCAACGAAGATGACCATATGTTTGGTCTTTCCGCCGCAAAGAAGTACGGCGGTATATACGTACCTGCCCATCAGGCAGTCATCCACCAGTTTATGCGTGAAATGATGAGCGGCTGCGGTAAGATGATATTAGGCTCCGACTCCCACACCCGTTACGGTGCTCTGGGTACAATGGCTATAGGCGAAGGCGGCGGCGAGCTTGCAAAGCAGCTCCTCTGCCAGACCTACGACGTGGACAGACCTGAGGTAATAGGTATCTATCTTACAGGCAAGCCCGAAAGCTATGTGGGTCCTCAGGACGTTGCACTTGCAATAATCGGCGCCGTATTTGAAAACGGCTATGTTAAAAACAAGGTAATGGAATTTATCGGTGACGGTATTGAAAACCTTGGAGTTGAATACAGAAACGGCATAGATGTTATGACTACAGAAACCACCTGTCTCTCCTCCGTATGGAGAACAGATGACAAGGTTAAGGAATACTACGCAGCCCACGGCAGAGAAAATGACTACAAAAAGCTTGAACCGGGCAGCGTAACCTACTATGACGGCATTGTATATGTTGACCTTTCCACCATCAAGCCTATGATAGCAATGCCTTTCCACCCAAGCAATGTATACACCATTGACGAGCTTAACGCAAACCTTGAGGATATACTTGACGAGGTTGAAAAAAAGGCTGCCAAGCAGATAAAGGGTGAAAACATTCACTTCAGCCTTAAGGATAAGATTAAAAACGGCAGACTTTACTGCGACCAGGGTGTTATTGCAGGCTGCGCAGGCGGTACCTTTGACAACATCTGTGACGCTGCCGACATAATAAACGGACACTCAATAGGTGACGACGACTTTGCAATGAGCGTTTACCCATCAAGCCAGCCAACCTTTATGAGTCTTGTGGAAAACGGTTCCATCTTTAAGCTTATGCAGGCAGGCGTTACGGTTCGTTCAGCCTTCTGCGGTCCCTGCTTCGGTGCAGGCGACGTGCCAAGCAACAACGGCTTCAGCATAAGACACTCAACACGTAACTTCCCTAACAGAGAAGGTTCAAAGCCAGGCAACGGACAGATTGCTTCAGTTGCGCTTATGGACGCCCGCTCCATTGCAGCTACCGCTGTAAACAAAGGCTACCTTACCCCTGCCAATGAGATTGATGTAAACTTCACAAAGCCTAAGTATTTCTTTAACAAGTCAGTATATGACAACAGGGTATACAACGGCTTTGGCAAGGCTGACCCATCGGTTGAGCTTAAGCTGGGTCCAAACATCACCGACTGGCCCGAAATGAGCGCCCTTACTCCTAACCTTGTATTAAAGGTGGTAAGTCTCATTACCGACCCTGTTACAACTACGGATGAGCTGATACCATCAGGCGAGACAAGCTCCTACCGTTCAAATCCTCTGGGTCTTGCGGAATTTACCCTTTCCAGAAAGGATCCTGCCTATGTGGGACGTGCCAAGGAGGTACAAAAGGCTGAAAAGGCAAGACTTGCAGGCAACTGTATGGGCGAAGTTCTTCCTGAGCTTAAGGATGTAATGCACACCATCAAGGAAAAGTTTGAGGTATCCAAGGAAAACACAGGCGTCGGCAGTACAATTTACGCCGTAAAGCCCGGTGACGGTTCCGCAAGGGAACAGGCTGCAAGCTGCCAGAAGGTACTTGGAGGCTGGGCTAACATTGCCAAGGAATATGCCACCAAGAGATATCGTTCAAACCTTATCAACTGGGGTATGCTGCCATTCCTGTTTGAGGAGGACAACCTGCCATTCGAAAACGGGGACTATATCTTTATACCTGATGTAGCCGAGGGCATTAAGTCCAAGGCGGCAGAATTTAAGGCATATGTGGTTAAAAATGGCGAAATGACACCATTTACCCTTAAGATGGCGCCTCTTACGGATGACGAAAGACAAATCATATTAGACGGCTGCCTTATCAACTACAACAGAAATAAGAGATAAGGACATATAAAACATGGGGCGGCAGCATTGAGCATTGACAAAAACCGACATAAGCTTAATGCTGCCGCCTTGCTTATTAAGGAAAGGACGTAATTTTATGCTGAAAAATATAGTTGCCGCCACCATTGCCATAAGCACTGCTGCAGCCCCTGTGGCTGTTGCGGCGGATGATAACCCTACCGTATACATAGCGGGAGATTCCACCGCCTGTGTATACGGAGAGGATGAAAACTATGCCCTGCCCAGAGGGGGCTGGGGTATGTATCTGGGGGAGTTTTTGAAGGGAGCTGAGGTAATTGACCTTGCAAAGTCCGGCAGAAGCTCAAAGAGCTTTACCGCTGAGGATGAATACAGGGAGATATTTGACAACATAGAGGAAGGGGACTACCTGCTTATCCAATTCGGACACAACGATGCAAAAAATTCAAGTCAGGAGGATATTGAAAACAGGTACACCGACCCCACAGAGGACAAGGATACGGAGGGCAGCTTTAAGCACTCACTTTATACCAACTATATCCTGCCCGCACAGGAAAAGGGCGCAACCCCCATCCTGCTTACACCCGTATCAAGAAATAAGTTTGATGAAAAGGGAAAGGTCACCGACAGCCACGGGCTGTATGACGATGCAATAAGGGAGCTGGCAGGGGAGCTTGATATGCCCTATGTGGATATGACAGATGCCACAGCAGACCTGTATAATGAGATAGGTTCCCTTAAGGCTAAGGACTTCCACGCCATATTCAAAGACACCTCAAAGGGCGAAGACGGCTTTGACAACACCCACTTCAATCGTGCGGGGGCAAGGCTTATGGCAGCCCTTACGGCACTGCGTTTGCAGGCTGTGTGCTCCAATACCATAGGCGCCTATGTGAATAATGAGGCGGTAAATGCACTTACCGAGATGACTGTAACAAGGGGTGATTACACCGCTGAGGTAGTAAGGCTCTTCGGCATAGAGGCAGAAGGCAGTGATTGCTTCGGCGATGTGGCTGCCGATGATGAAAACTACGGAGCCATTGTCACCGCAAAGGCAGCAGGTATAGTTGCAGGCAATGAAAAAGGAAAGTTTATGCCCCATGAGCCTGTTACAACAGAGGATATGGCAGTTATTATGTACAGGGCATTAAGATATGTGGGAGCACTTAATGAAAATGGTGATACCTCACCGCTTTCCGTCTACAGCAACAGCGACTACATCAGCGAATACGCAAGGGAGGCTGTGGCACAGCTTACAGATAAGGGTATACTGGATGCGGAGCTTGCATCCTCCGAGGATAAGCTTCAGCCAAAGGCGTCAGCAAACAGCGACAGCGTTATGGATATTATAGCAAGGAGCTTTGAGGCATACACCTCCGCCCTTGAGCTGACCTCAGGCGGGGATATGAGCCTTGACGAACTGGAAAAGGTAGAATGAGTATTGACAGGAGAGTTTCTGTCAGCACAGAGGAGGGAAATTTATGGACAAATTTTTTAAGCTTAAAGAAAACAACACTACCGTTTCAAGGGAAATAATAGCAGGCATAACCACCTTCTTTGCCATGGCATACGCCATTATCGTCACCCCCAACACCCTATCCGCCACGGGTATGGAATGGGGTGCGGTATTCCTTGCGGCAATAATATCCTCCGTCATAGGCACCCTTATAATGGGGCTTGCGGCAGGGGTGCCCTATGCACAGGCGCCGGGGCTTGGACTGTCGGCATTTTTCGTATACACCGTATGCGGACAGATGGGCTATGAATGGCAGCAAGCCCTGTCCATGGTATTTGTCTGCGGACTTATCAACATATTTATAACAGTCACCAGCATAAGGCAGATGATAATAAAGGCAATACCCCTGAGCCTGCAAAACGCCATAGGCGGCGGCATCGGCATATACATAGCCTATGTGGGCTTTACCAATGTGGGACTGTTTGACTTTTCCTCAGGTGTACCGGCACTGTCAGCCTTCAGCACACCCCAGCTGTGGGTATTTGTAATAGGCTTGATACTGACCATAATACTTGCGGTCAAAGACGTCCGTGGCGGCATACTCATCGGTATAATCATCACCACTCTGGTGGGCATACCCTTCGGCGTTACCCACACAGGGGACAGCGTCAGCTTTACAGAGGCGGTAAAAGCGCTGCCCACGACCTTCGGTGCCATATTTACAAGCAAGGGGATTCCGGCACTGTTTTCCGACCCCGCAAGCCTGCCTATCGTAATAGTAACGGTATTTTCATTCAGCCTTTCCGATACCTTTGACACCATAGGCACCTTTATCGGCACAGGCAAAAAAACAGGCATATTTACCCAAGAGGATATTGACAGCGTAGGCAAAGGCAGGGGCTTTTCCACCAAGATGGAGAAGGCACTCTTTGCAGACGCTACAGCTACATCAATAGGCGCCATCTTCGGCACATCCAACGTAACCACCTTTGTGGAAAGTGCCGCAGGCATCGGAGCAGGAGGCAGGACGGGACTTACCTCAGTGGTGACCGCCATATGCTTTATACTCAGCGCCTTTCTGGCGTCCTTTGCCAGTGCCATACCCTATGCGGCTACGGCTCCCGCCCTTGTGGTGGTGGGATGTATGATGACCTCCTCCTTTAAGGACATTGACTGGGAAAATTTGTCCGAGGCAATACCCGCATTTTTTGCAGGCATATTTATGGCGCTGTGCTTCAGCATATCCTACGGCATAGCCATGGCATTTATTACATACTGCATAATAATGGCGATAAATGGCAGGGCAAGGGAAATCAAGCCTATACTTACAGTAATGACGGTACTGTTTATAATCAACTTTGTACTTCTGGCTACAGTGTAAAGGCAATGTTATCATACAGGCGCTAATATAACAGCTTCACAAAGCCGCTTCCCGCACAATATGACGGGGCGGCTTTTTTACGTCATTGACTTCCTTAATCCGTAACGGCATACTCAAATGTCGGCGGAGCTGCTGCGTCACTGCCCGTCCAAACATAGAAGACGTACACGGCAAAATGGGTCAAAAATCAGCCGAAAGCCGCTTATTCGCTGGGCAAACATAGGAACATAGTAAAAAGGCTTTATTTCTTTTCACAATATATATTACTTTTTCTCCGTCGGGCTTTCCCCTTAATGATATATCATATATATTATATTTATTTTTAAAGAGAAGAAGTGTGTTAGTATGTTCAAGCCGCTTAAATACAGGATTTCTTATATGTTTATTCCCAAGTTCATACTGTGTTCGGCAGATAGCATATATGTTCATACTTTTTACAAAGGCTGTTTTACCCCAATGGGTAATATCAAACCCTATATTTAAAGAATTTACAGACTTGTTAGCACTCTTTTGAAGTGAGTGCTAAATTTTTCTTGACTTTTTCCCTCACCGCTATATAATTATATATAGAATATATTTTAAGGAGATGCGGTTTAATGGAAAAAGGAAATTTATCTATCACAAGTGAAAATATGCTGCCTATTATTAAAAAATGGCTTTATTCCGACTCGGATATATTTATTCGTGAGCTTGTAAGCAATGCCTGCGATGCCATAAGCAAGTTTAAGAAACTGGTACAGATGGGAGAGGCTACAGCGGCTGAGGATGAAAAATACAGGGTTGACGTAACCGTTGACAAGGACGCCTCCACCATCACCGTATCCGACAACGGCATCGGTATGACCGCCGATGAAATCAAGGAATACATCACCAACATTGCCTTTTCCGGTGCAAGCGACTTTGTGGAAAAGTACAAGGACAAGATGGGAGAGGCAAACGACATAATAGGTCACTTCGGACTGGGCTTTTACTCCGCCTTTATGGTTGCGGACAAGGTACAGATCGACTCTCTCAGCTGCAAGGAAGGGGCAAAGGCTGCCCGCTGGATATGTGACGGAGGCGTTGAGTATGAAATAGGCGATGAAAGCGACAGAACCTCAAGGGGTACTACCATCACCCTTTACATAGGGGAGGACGGCAAGGCTTTCCTTGACGGCTGGAAGCTCCGTGAGGCACTTGTAAAGTACTGCTACTTTATGCCTACGGAAATATACTTCACCGACCTTGTACAGGAGAGAAAGGACGCCGAGGAGGCAAAAAAACATACCGAGGAGCACCCCGATGAGGCTGTGGAGCCTGAGGAAGAACAGCCTGTAAACGACACCCGACCCCTTTGGCTCAAAAAGCCCTCGGAGTGTACCGATGAGGAATACAAGAAGTTTTACCATACGGTATTTACCGATTTCAACGACCCTCTTTTCTGGATACATCTGAATATGGATTACCCATTCAGGCTTAAGGGTATCCTTTACTTCCCTAAGCTTAAGCACGACCTTGAGGCAATAGAGGGACAGGTTAAGCTGTACAACAATCAGGTGTTTATTGCCGACAACCTTAAGGAAGTTATACCGGAGTTTTTACTCCTGCTTAAGGGTACCATCGACTGTCCCGACCTGCCCCTTAACGTAAGCCGAAGCTTTTTGCAAAACGACGGCTATGTTACCAAGATAAGCAATTACATCATCAAGAAGGTAGCGGACAAGCTGAACAGCCTGTTTAAGAAAAACAGAAAGGAATACGAGGGATTCTGGGACGATATTAACCAGTTTATCAAATACGGCTGTCTCCGTGAGAAGGAGTTCTATGACAAGGTAAAGGACAGCCTCCTTTATAAGACTACGGAGGGTGAATATGTTACCCTTTCCGAATACATTGACAAAAACAAGGAAAAATGTGACAACAAAATATTCTATGTAAGCGACGTCAATCAGCAGGCACAGTATATCAAGCTCTTTAAGGACAACGGTATGGAGGCTGTGGAGCTTACCACAAGGCTTGATGTTCCCTTTATCTCATATATTGAGGCTTACGGCGGCGCAGGCGTTACCTTTGCACGCATTGACTCCGCTGCGGATATGCTTAAGAAAAAGGATGCGGACTCCCTCAGCGAAGGTGAAACAAAGGAGCTTTCCGAGCTGTTTAAGGACAGCCTTGGCAAGGAAATTAAACTTAAGGCGGAGCCCCTTATGGCAGAGGATGTATCCGCTGTTATCGAGCTGAGCGAACAGTCCCGCAGGATGCAGGAGATGTCGGCTATGTACGGTATGGATGCAAAGGCCTTCCCAAGCGATGAAAGCCTTGTACTCAATACCGACAACAACGTGGTTAAGCTGCTGCTTAAGCTTAAGGCTGATGAAAGCAAAAAGGATGAAACAAAACTTATCTGCCAACAGGTTTATGACCTTGCAAATATGAGCAACAAGACCTTAAGCGCAGAGGAAATGACCGCCTTTATCGGCAGAAGCAACAAGATACTTGAAATGCTTGCAGAAAAGTAATCAATACGAAAGCACTTTGCCCAACTCGGGCAGGGTGCTTTTTATAAACAAATTTCAGAAGTAAAAAGGTAGGAAATACATATAAAAAGCATAAACGGATTAATTTTGTACAGGACAAATTGTGAAAAATATATATTTTACGGGAAAAGCGAATTTAATGTTTAATACTTATCAACAAATAATAATTATTAAATACCTTTCTTCGACATTTTCCTTTAATTGAGTGCTTGAAAAAAACTACCTATTAATATATAATAATTCATAGTGGGTTAATATCACCACGAACCGACGAATTGGATTTTCAGTTAGGAGAATTTTAATGAATAATTATAGGGTTGGTATTGACATAGGTTCCACCACCATTAAGCTGGTGGTCCTTGACAATGCCGATAACATTTGCTTTTGCGACTATCGCAGACACCTGTCCAACATACAGGAAACCCTCCTCGGACTTATAGGAGATGCCTACAAGGCGCTGGGCAGCATCAGCTTTGGCGCAAGGATAACAGGCTCCGGCGGTCTTTCCATATCTGAATGGATAGGCATACCCTTTATTCAGGAAGTTGTTGCCGTGGCAGGCGCCATAGACAAACTTGCGCCCCGTACCGACGTTGCCATCGAGATAGGCGGCGAGGATGCAAAGATAATTTACTTCAAAGGCGGTATTGAGCAGCGTATGAACGGCATATGTGCCGGAGGTACAGGCTCCTTTATCGACCAGATGGCTTCCCTTTTGCAGACGGATGCAACGGGACTTAACGAGTACGCAAAGAGCTACAACGTAATATATCCTATTGCGGCACGCTGCGGCGTGTTTGCAAAGACGGACATTCAGCCCCTTATTAATGAGGGTGCGGCTAAGAGCGACCTTGCGGTTTCCATATTTCAAGCGGTGGTAAATCAGACAATAAGCGGGCTTGCCTGCGGTAAGCCCATCAGGGGCAACGTATGCTTTTTGGGAGGTCCTCTCCACTTCCTGACGGAACTTAAGGCAAGGTTTATTGACGTGCTTAACCTTACCCCCGATGAGATAATTGACGTTGACAACTCTCATCTCTTTGCCGCTATGGGTTCCGCCTTTGCAGCAGACGAGAAAACAAGCTTTACCTTTGAAAGGCTTATTAACAACCTTAAAAGCGAAAAGCATCTTACCATGGAAATCAACCGTCTTGACCCCCTCTTTTCCTCTCAGGAGGAATATGACGCCTTTAAAGCAAGGCACGAAAAAGCAGCGGTTAAAAAAGCCAAGCTTACGGAATACAAGGGAGACCTTTTCCTTGGCATAGACGCAGGTTCCACCACTTCCAAGCTGGCGCTGATAGGCTCCGACGGCACACTGCTGTACTCCTTCTATGCAGGCAATGAGGGCAGTCCCCTTAAGATGGTTATGAAAGCCCTTAAGCAGATTTACCGCCTTATACCCGAGGGCTGCGAAATCAAAAAAGCCTGCGTAACGGGCTATGGCGAGGGGCTTATCAAAGAAGCCCTTATGGTTGACCTTGGGGAGATAGAAACGGTGGCACATTACAAGGCAGCCGCCTTCTTTGAGCCTGACGTGGACTCCATACTGGACATAGGCGGACAGGATATGAAGTTTATGCGTGTAAAGGACGGAGTAATAGACGACGTGCTTTTAAACGAGGCTTGTTCCTCAGGCTGCGGCTCCTTTATCGAAACCTTTGCAAAAAGCCTTAACTACAACGTTACCGACTTTGCCAAAGTGGCGCTTTTTGCCAAGAATCCCATTGACCTTGGCTCACGCTGCACGGTATTTATGAACTCAAGGGTTAAGCAGGCGCAAAAGGAGGGTGCGGAGGTTGCGGACATCTCCGCAGGTCTTGCCTATTCCGTAATCAAAAACGCCCTGCTTAAAGTAATAAAGATTACCGACCCAAAGGAAATGGGTAAACATATAGTTGTACAGGGAGGTACCTTCTACAATGAGGCGGTTTTAAGGGCATTTGAGCTTATCTCCTCAAGGGAGGCTGTCCGTCCCGACATAAGCGGTATAATGGGCGCTTTCGGTGCTGCCGTTATTGCCCGGGAAAAGTACGTTGAGGGAGAAAGCTCCACCCTGTTAAATGCACAGCAGCTTGATGAGCTTGAAATAACCTCCACCCTTACCCGCTGTAAGGGCTGTGCAAACAACTGCCTGCTGACAATTAACCGTTTCAGCGGCGGCAGACGCTTTATTTCCGGCAACCGCTGTGAAAGAGGTCTCGGCAGGGAGATTAATGACAACTGCACCCCTAACCTCTTTGACTACAAGTACAAGAGGCTTTTCAGCTACAATCCCCTTGACCCCGATAAGGCTCCCCGAGGGGTGGTAGGCATTCCCCGTGTGCTGAATATGTACGAGGATTACCCTCTGTGGTTCACCTTCTTTACGGAGCTGGGATACAGCGTAAAATTAAGCCCCAAGAGCAGCAGACAGGTATATGAAACGGGTATCGACTCCATTCCCAGCGAATCAGCCTGTTATCCCGCAAAGCTTGCCCACGGGCATATACAGTCCCTTATAAACGACGGCGTCAAGTTTATCTTCTACCCATGTATAGCTTACGAGCACAAGGAAATAGCCGAGGCAGACAATCACTACAACTGCCCTATAGTAACAAGCTATCCCGAAAATATAAAGAACAATGTTGAAGATATAAGGGATAAAAATATAGATTTCCGAAATCCTTTCTTCAGCCTGCAAAACGAGGAATTTTTTGCAAAAAGGCTCTGTGAGGAATTTCCGGAAATACCTGCCGATGAGGTCAAGCACGCTGTCAAGGCAGCTTGGAACGAATGGCAGCGTTTCAGGGAGGACATCAGGAAAAAGGGCGAGGAAACTTTAGCCGACCTTAAGGAAAGCGGCATGCCCGCTATAGTCCTTGCGGGACGTCCTTATCACCTTGACCCAGAAATTAACCACGGTATCCCCGAGCTTATTACAAGCTACGGCATTGCGGTACTTACAGAGGACAGTGTAGCCCATCTGGGAAAGGTTGACAGACCTCTTAATGTCCGTGACCAATGGGCATACCACAGCAGACTGTACGCTGCCGCCGCCTTTGTACGGGAACAGGAAAACATTGAGCTTATTCAGTTAAACAGCTTCGGCTGCGGTCTGGATGCGGTTACCACTGACGAGGTACATGATATACTTGCCGCATCGGGCAAAATATATACCTTGCTTAAGATAGATGAGGTAAACAACCTTGGTGCCGTACGCATAAGGATACGTTCCCTTATTGCCGCACTTGAGGAAAGACGTTCCCGCAACTTCAAGCCCCACGAGGCTGAAAAGCGTGAGCCCAGGGTGCTCTTTACCAAGGAAATGAAGAAAAACCATACCCTGCTTATGCCTCAGATGGCGCCCATACACTTTGACCTTGCCAAGGAGGCGTTTGTGGCTTCGGGCTTTAAGATAGTGGTAATGCCCGCAATGGACAGGGAATGTATAGACATTGGTCTTAAGTATGTAAACAATGACGCCTGCTATCCCGCACTTATAGTGGTGGGGCAGATATTGAAGGCATTGCAGTCCGGCGAGTATGACATAAATAATACCTCCGTGCTGATAAGTCAGACGGGAGGCGGCTGCCGTGCCACCAACTATATCGGCTTTATCAGACGTGCCCTTAAAAAGGCGGGCTACGGACACATACCCGTTATATCCGTAAGTGCAAACGGCTTGGAAAAAAATCCGGGCTTCAAGCTTTCCCCCAAGTTTTTGAACAGCCTTATTCAGGCTGTGCTTTACGGGGACCTGTTTATGCGTGTACTTTACCGTATGCGCCCCTATGAAATTGAAAAGGGCAGCGCAAACAGGCTGTATGAAAAGTGGAACGAAATCTGCAAAAAAGCCGTACGTAAAGGCTCCGTAACAGAGTTCCGCAGAAATGTAAGAAAAATAGTTGAAGAGTTTGACAACCTGCCTATAGACGAAAGCCTTGTTAAGCCAAGGGTAGGTGTTGTAGGTGAGATATTGGTTAAGTTCCATCCAACTGCCAACAACGACATCGTCAATCTCCTTGAAAATGAAGGTGCGGAGGCGGTGGTTCCCGACCTTGTAAACTTCTTCACCTATTCCCTTTACAACAATACCTTTAAGGAAAAATACTTCGGCGCAAAGCATACCACCACTATGCTTGCTGACCTGGGCATAAAGTTTGTGGAGGGTTACCGCAAGCCTATGAGCGACGCACTGGAGACAAGCAGGCACTTTGAGAGACCTGCAAACATAAAGGAACTGGGTGAGATGGCTAAGGATATAGTAAGCCTTTGCAACCAGACAGGCGAGGGATGGTTCCTTACTGCGGAACTGGTGGAATTGATTCACTCGGGAGTAAACAACAATATCTGTACTCAGCCCTTTGCCTGCCTGCCAAACCACGTTACCGGAAAGGGTATCATAAAGGAGCTTAAGAGACAAAATCAGCTCAGCAACATTGTTGCCGTTGACTATGACCCCGGTGCAAGCGAGGTTAATCAGCTTAACAGAATCAAGCTTATGCTCAGCACCGCACAGAAAAACCTTGACCTCTATGAAGGAAAGGCTCATAAAGTTGCTGCCGCAAACAGTACCGGAACAACCGTAAACGCATAATAAATGCATAATATAAAGCAAGCCAATAACCGCAACAGACTATTGGCTTGCTTTTTACGTTAATTATAATATAAAATAATATTCCCTTATCCACAAATTAAGCCGGGCACAAAACCGCACCCGGCTGCAAATATTCAGGTTGTGCTTTCCGTAGTTGTCGACTGTGCCCTTAAGGGGGAAATCCTTATCTTATCTGCCTCAACCCCGGTTTTACGCTTGACAATGTCCTCAATCTGCGCAATTTCCGTATCTGTCAGCTGAGCCTTATCCACCACTACGTCAACGGTATCATCATCTATCCTTACATACACCTCATTAAAGCCCTTAGCCTCAATCATAGCCTCCGCCGCAGTCTCCTTTTC
>CALWRD010000117.1 GCA_944383875.1 uncultured Clostridia bacterium
GTGCCAATAAGACAAAGTCATCCTGAGTAAATTCAACCTCTGTACTGTCTGTCCCCTCTGTAACTGTGCCATCCTCGGTTGTCTGTGCGTCGTTTCCTTCTTCCGAGGCGGCACAACCGCAGAGGCACATAAGTGACAGCAGGAGGCAAAGTGTTTTTTTCATATGGTTCCTCCCAAAATATATATTAATAATAATTTCTGTACTTTTCCCGGGAGTATACATACTTTCGGTTTATTATCAAAAGTACTCCCAATTCAGAAATTTTGTGACATATACAGCAACGGCTGTCGTATATCGGCAGCCGTTTAATAAATATTATTTGTTAATATCCATGGTATGTGTCATAAATTTATCATGTATAGCTATAGCAGCTCTGTCTGCATCCTTTTCCTCAACAAGGAGAGAAATTTTAATCTCAGAAGTAGAGATCATATTGATATTAACGCCTGCATCATAGGTTGCCTCAAAAAGCATAGATGCAACGCCTGCATTTGTTGCCATACCTGCACCTACTATGGATACCTTTGCAACATCGGGATTATAACTTAATGACTCAAAGCCGAGACGAGCCTGATTAGCGTTAAGTACTTCAATAGCTGTTTCAAGGTCGCCCTGTGCAACCGTAAAGCTTATATCCTTTGTATTACTACGTCCTATGGATTGGAGTATAATGTCTACACTTATCTTTTCCTTACTTAAAAGAGAGAATATCTTAAAGGCTGTACCGGGTTCATCTTTAAGTCCTACAAGGGAAATTCTTGCAACGTCCTTGTCTACAGCCACACCGTTTACTAACATCTTTTCCACTTTTGTTTCCTCCTTAACCACTGTACCCTCTGCGTCTGTCATACTGGAGCGTACTACTAAATTTACGTTATATTTTTTAGCTAATTCTACGGAACGGTTATGCAGTACCTTTGCACCAAGGCTTGCAAGCTCAAGCATTTCATCGTAAGTAATTTCATCAAGCTTGCGAGCATTTTTAACGATGCGTGGATCTGCCGTATACACGCCGTCAACGTCTGTATATATTTCGCAAAGGTCAGCGTGAAGCTTTGCGGCAAGAGCAACTGCCGATGTATCGGATCCGCCTCTGCCGAGGGTTGTAACGTCAAGATGTCTGTTTACACCCTGGAAACCGGTTATTATAACTATGTTTTTCTTTTCAAGTTCGTTTACAATACGCTCTGTTGAAATATCTTTTATTCTTGCGTTGCCGTATGTGGATGTGGATATAATCTTGCACTGGAATGCATTTAAGGATATTACGGGGTATCCCAGTGCATTGATAGCCATTGCCATCAGTGCTACCGATTGCTGTTCGCCTGTGGCAAGCAGCATATCCATTTCACGCTTTGGAGCGTGTGGATTAATCTCGTGTGCCTTTTCAATAAGTTCGTCAGTGGTGTCGCCCTGAGCACTTAATACTACAACGACCTGGTTGCCCTCTTTATAGCTGTTTACTATTGTCTGTGCAACATGCTTGATCCTTTCGGCATTGGCAACCGAAGAGCCGCCGAACTTCTTAACTATTAACAACTTGGTTTCCTCCTTATATTACCTCAGCTCAACTCTTATAGTTGACAGTATATCTTCTATGCTGTCACTGTTAAGCAGATTGTTTATTTTTTCATTTACATTTGCCTCGGTATTAACGCCTGTTATAAAGGCAAATTCCCCATCGGCAACGCCGTCGATAATCTCAACGTCGCCAAATGTATGCTTTACTGCCGAAACAGCAGCAGCCTTGTCATCATATGAAACACGTACCAGCTTTTTTACATCAACACTGTCTATATTGGTGAGGGGCTGAACCTCTTCACTCCAGTGTACGCCGATATTTATGTTTTTGTGACGTACAGCCTCCACAATGTCGCTTACTACAGCGGCTGCGGTAGGCAGTTTTCCTGCACCCTGACCGTAGAACATAACTTCACCCAGCATATTTCCGGTAAGCTTGATTGCGTTGAATACACCGTTTACGCCTGAAAGAGGGTTGTCTTTTTCCAAAATAAGGGGACAAACTCTGGCCCATACATTACCGTTGTCAAAGCTTGCAGTGGCTACAAGCTTAATTACTTTGTCGATTTTTTTGACATAGTCAATATCGGTTTTTGTGATGTTGGTGATACCCTCTGTATATATTTCTTCAAAATTCACCTGCTTTTCGGTTGCAAGTGAAGCGAGTATAGCTATTTTGCGGCAGGTGTCGTGACCTTCCACATCGGCTGCCGGGTTCCTTTCCGCATAACCTTTAGCCTGTGCATCCTTAAGTACGTCATCATACTCAAGATTCTCTTCACTCATTTTTGTAAGCATATAATTGGTTGTACCGTTAAGTATACCTGTAATTTCTTCAATTTTATCCGATGTAATGCTTCTTACGATAGGACGAATGATAGGTATGCCGCCGCCTACGCTCGCTTCAAAAAGAAAGTTGACATTATTTTCCTTAGCAAGTCTCAGCAATTCGGCACCGTGTTTGGCAACAAGCGCCTTGTTGGAGGTACATACACTTTTGCCCTTTAATATGGAACGCTTAACAAAGGTATATGCAGGCTCAATACCTCCCATAACCTCAACTACAACTTCCACTTCATCATCAGATATAATATCCTCAAAGTCGTGTGTCAATATGCTTTCAACAGGATCTCCGGGAAAATCCCTTAAGTCCAGTACATATTTAATTGTAATTGGATTAAGAGCCTTCTTATTAATACTGTCGGTATTGGTGTTAAGTACCTCATATACTCCGGAACCCACCGTACCGTAACCCAAAATAGCAATCGCTGCCATAAAATTCACTCCCTAGCAATAATATTAACAGACAGTAATCCGTCTATCATTTTCAACTTGTCGATTAACACATCTGTCTCGTTTTTGATTCGGCTGACTTCAACACTTACCGTTACGTTGGCTATGCCGTTAATAGGTATGGTTTGATTGATTGTCAGTATATTTACATCCTCACCGGCTATTACATCAAGTACATTTGATAAAAGCCCCGGTCTGTCATAAAGGTTGAAGGAAAATATAACGGTATGTCCTCTTTTGTCCTCCCCAAGGGGAAAAACATGATCCCTGTATTTGTAGAATGCGCTGCGGCTTATGCCGATGCGTGAAACCGCTTCCTGTACGGAAAGGGAATTATCTGCCGCCATAAGCTGCTTTACGGACATAACCTTGCTGAATACATCGGGTAAAACCCGATTATCCACTATATAAAATTCGTAAGATCTACCCATAGGCATGTACTCCCGTCAAAAACAAATGTGTGCCATAGGAAGAATAATAGCATATTTCGATTTTTTTTGCAAGAAC
>CALWRD010000118.1 GCA_944383875.1 uncultured Clostridia bacterium
ACCTATTGCCGTTGCATATGGGAAGCCAAAGAGCTTCATGCCAAGATAACACAGTGTACCTAAGATAACAGCTTCCGTAAGCTGACCTGTTATAAAGTTATAAAAGGTAGTGTATGAAAGCTTGGAAACATCATGAACGGTTTCCGCTATATCCCTGGGAAGGAAGGCATAAAGTGTTCTTTCCGCAAGATTTCCGAGCTTTTCTTTGCATACCAATACGTATATTGCAATTACCATACTTAGTATGCCGTTGAAAAACTTTCCCGCAAAGGAGGTTGTTATATTAAGGGCATTACCGAGTACATTTACGGATTGATCGGTCAAAAAGCTTGTAAGATCCTTAAACTGTTCCAAATTGATAATATCATTAATTGAAAAATTATCTATCGGTATATTTATTGAGTTAAGCTTTTCTATCAGATTGTTAAAATATATAGGTATTACTTCAGCTATCAGCAGTACTGTACGCTTTATTTCGGGAACTATAAATACAACGAGAAGTGAAAGTACACAGAGTATGAAGATAAGCGTTAATATAATACTGAGAGGTCTCAGCCATTTTTTGCCTTTAAAACGGTGCAGTATATGTTCTTCAATAAAACGAACAAATACATTCAGTATAAAGGCAATTACAAGACCTATTACAACGGGCGAGAACCAGCTCATTACAATCCCCGCACTGTCAAGTACAACATTTATATTGTTAAGACCTACGTAAAAGGCTATGGCTGCAAATATTACTGTCATCAGCCTGAGCATATCTTTTTTGTTTGAAAACATTCTTATCCTCCGTTTTGATTGATTAATGACTATATTTTATCAGACGAAACAGGGTTTTTCAATATGTATATGTAATATTTGCGTTGCCATTTAAGTAAAATGTGTTATACTGTTATATGTATGGAAAATTGATTGGAGGTAATTTGAATGAAAGTTTTGCTTTTTAACGGAAGTCCTCATGCCAAAGGATGTACATATACGGCATTATGCGAGGTAAAAAAAGGTATTGAAGAAATGGGCGTGGAGGCTGAAATTTTTCATGTTAAAGAGGCAGCGGGCTGTCTGGGCTGCGGTGTCTGTTCCGAAACGGGGCAATGTGTAAAAAATGATTGTGTCAATGATGCGCTTAAACTGCTTGAGGATGCAGACGGATTTGTGTTCGGTTCTCCGGTACATTATGCAGGTGCATCCGGGGATATTACAGGCTTTATGGACAGATTGTTTTACTCCGGCGGCTCAAAGCTTGCCTTTAAGCCGGGTGCGGCTGTTGTAAGCTGCCGCAGGGGAGGCGCAACCGCAGCTTTTGATCAGCTTAACAAGTACTTTACAATTAATAATATGCCTGTCGTATCTGCTCAGTACTGGAATATGGTACACGGAAATACTCCCGAAGAGGTTATGCAGGATGAAGAGGGTATGCAGAATATGCGAACCTTGGGCAGAAATATGGCATGGCTTATTAAGTGCATTGAAGCCGGTAAGTCAGAGGGAATAGACCGTCCGGAACTTGAAAAAAAAGTAAGGACCAACTTCATAAGATAAATGAGTTTGCACCTTTATTGCGGATTATCATATTATGGAATAAGATAATCCATAGCTTTGGAGGTGCTTTCTTAATGATGAACACTATGCCTTTATCCTGTATACCCATAGGTACCAGCGGTGAGATAGTTGCAATAAAGAGTGGATTTAAAAATCGCAGCAGGCTTATAGAACTGGGCTTTACCAAAAATACGGAGGTAATTCCTCTGCATACGGGCCCGGGGGGAGACCCAACGGCATATTTTGTAAGGGGTGCGGTAATGGCGCTTCGGAATGAGGATGCAGATAATATTTTTATCCGTGTTAAGGAGGAGTACTGATGTCCTTTGATGGCAGGATCTGCCTTGTCGGTAATCCCAATACGGGTAAGAGTACTGTCTTTAATCTCCTGACAGGTATGAAGCAGCATACGGGAAACTGGTCCGGTAAAACGGTGGGCAGTGCCTCAGGGCGTTTTTACTTCAAGGGCAAGTGTATTTCAGTGGTTGATCTGCCCGGGATTTATTCCCTTAACCCTATGTCCGAGGATGAGCGCTATGCCGTTGAATATTTGGATAAGGCTGATGATGATACGGTTGTTATTGTGCTTGATGCTACCTGCCTTGAACGCAATCTTATGCTTGCTCTTGAGGTATTGGGGAGGGTGAGACGTGCACTTGTATGTGTAAACCTTATGGACGAGGCAAGACGCAAAAATATTAAGGTGGATCTGGTCGGACTTGAAAAGGAACTCGGCGTTAAGGTAATCGGTACAAATGCTGCCGGAGGAGAGGGAATAGAGGAGCTTAAGGATGCCGTCTTGCAGGGCGGTACTTTAGTAAATGTACAAAAAAATAGCAGTGGAAGTATTGCGGAACGTGCCGAGGAAATCTATCGCATATGTGTGGACTATGGCTGTGATGTCTATAATTGCATTGACCGAAAGATAGACAGGGTAGTAATGAGCCGGCAGTGGGGGTTTCCTATAATGCTGGCGCTGTTTGCCTTAATATTTTATATTACCGTTGTCGGTGCAAATGTACCGTCGGCTTTTTTAAGCAGCTGCTTTAATTCCGCCGAAATATGGCTTATGGACATTTCCGAGGATGCGCCAGATTGGTTGAGAGGTTTGCTCGTTGAAGGTATGTTTAGAACGCTGGGATGGGTGGTTTCGGTTATGCTGCCGCCTATGGCAATATTTTTTCCGCTCTTTACCCTGTTGGAAGATATAGGTTATCTTCCGAGAATCGCTTTTGTCCTTGACAGATTTTTTAAGCGTGCCGGAGCACATGGCAAAATGGCACTTACAGTCTGTATGGGATTTGGCTGCAATGCCGTAGGAGTAACGGCTGCACGTATAATAGAGTCGCCCAGAGAAAGACTGATAGCTATTATCACAAACAGTTTTATACCATGTAACGGACGATTTCCATCAATTATTATGCTTGGCTCAATTTTTACGGCAGGGCTGGGTACCGCATTTTATGGGTTTAAGGTGACGTTTACTGTTTTGATTTGTGTGGCTGCAAGTGTTGCAATAAGCCTTGCGGTTTCATATATACTTAGCAGAACGGTTTTAAAGGGTGTTCCCTCATCATTTGTACTTGAGCTGCCGCCTTACAGAAAACCACGCATTTTAAGTATTTTATACAGAAGCCTTTTGGACAGAACTGTCTTTGTGTTTGGCAGGGCGGTGGTGGTTGCTGCACCTGCCGGAGCCGCTATCTGGCTTATGCAAAATATAAGTGTGGGCGGAAGTACGATTATTGATTATATAGCTTCGGTATTTGGCGGATTGGGCGCTTTTATGGGGCTTGACGGATATATTCTGACAGCCTTTCTGCTTGGTATGCCTGCCAATGAAATTGTGCTGCCCCTTGTGATAATGTGCTATTCGGGAGCAGGCTCGCTTATGGAGACAGATAACCTTTACCGGCTTTCGGCTTTGCTTATGGATAATGGATGGAGCCTTAAGACGGCGGTCTGCACACTGATTTTTATGCTTTGCCATTTTCCCTGCAGCACTACCTTGCTTACAATAAAAAAGGAAACAGGCAGCATTAAATGGACTTTGGTTTCCTTTTTTGTGCCGCTTGCAACAGGTATATTGCTGTGCGGAGCTGCCAATGCTGTCTTGAGTATTATGGGACTGTAATGGAATTATGTGTTTATGTTAAAAGCTGTCACGATGCGGTATGTTTGTGACAGCTTTTTGGTATGTTCATTTGCTAATTGCCTTTTTGGGATAGGGCTGTTTAACGTCTGTTCTGTCTATAAGATAGTCAACGCTGGTATTATAAAAGTCTGCAAGCTTTGATAAAATTTCTATAGGCATTGCCCTTTCGTCGTTTTCGTAATATGAATAAGTTCGTTGAGATATGTTTAATATTTTTCCCATATATGCTTGTGTTAAATCGTTATCTTCCCGCATATTTCTGATTCTTTCATACTTCAAATAAATCACCTCAAAATTAACTTATCGTAGAACAAAATGTACTGTTGACATTTAGAACATATCGTGCTAGACTAGGTATAAATCAATAAAATGTAATAAAAAAGATGAAATATATAAGAATTGTCGAATGCTCTAATATTTGCTTTTAAAGCCTATAACAGAGATTTAATTCAATAGGCTGATTTGAATAAGTTGATAAAAAGAAAAAAAGAAAAACGGATGGTATATCAATAATTTGATTTTGTTTACTGTTTACATTAGGTGTTTTTTTATTTCTGTTTATGAAAGTTGATAATAGCGGCAAAGTGTTATGGAGATGTATCTATGCAATGGATTGTAGTAATTATAGTTGCAGCAGTTATTATATATGTGGTTAATAAGAAAAGAGGCTGTGGAGCAGAAACTGAAAAACTGCAAAAGTTGAAATATAAAGATGAGTTAAAATATAACGTGGATTTATCATGGAGTTTGGAGGATTGCAGGAGAAAGGTTGTGGAAGGTAATGCCAAGGCACTTTTTGAATTGGGATACAGGTATTATTATTCTTTAGATATTAAGAAAAACATACGTAAAGCCGTGTATTTTACAAGGCTGTCCGCCGATAAGAATTATATTGACGGTAAGTTTTTTTACTTCGTTTTATACTATAATCATGGTACATCATATAACATAGACAGGATGTCTGCAGAGTCTGATTTAAAATATTTGGCTAATTTGAAAAAACCGGTTCTTTACAATGCAAAATATATTATAGCCCAGTTTTATTTTAAATTTGCATCTGAGCCTGGATTTATAACCACAATCTTTAAAGGTGAAGACGATGCCGAAAAGGTGTATGCTTTATTAAATGCCATTGATTGTTTATTGGTGAGTATAAAAAATCCATCTCGGTTTTCCGAAGAGGAAGGGGCAAGAAATTTAGTGAAAAATATTATTAATCTTAGATGAATGTATATTTTTATTAATGTATAAGAGGGAGGTGTAAAATACAGCTCTCTTTTAATTTCTTTCATGTTCAATTAAATGTTTTATCTGTTATGCAAAATTTACCTATGGGGTGTGTCGATATAGGTATGTACATTCGATTTGAAATTTCTGCTCTCGTATTTTGTCAAGAATATTTTATATATATTTTATAACAAAAAACAGAAATATACTAGCTTTACCAAAAAAAATATTGTATAATAATCTAAAGACAATTAAATGGAGAGAGGGGAATTTTTTATGCTTACTACACTTAGTATGATTGAGCTGCAGCAAATAGTAAACGCATCACACGGAGATCCGCATACGGTACTTGGTATGCACGAGATTGAGCTTGAGGGAAAACCCTGCATTGTTGTAAGAGTAATTAATCCACAGGCAAAGAGCGTTACGGTAATTGATGATAAATACAGGAGCAGACGTTATCCTATGGAAAGGATACATGCCGACGGTTTATTTGAGTGTGTTATACCTACACGAAAAAAATGGTTTAAATATCTGCTTGAATTTGAGGGATATGAAAATAACACGTGGGAAACATACGATCCATATTCTTTTCCGCCGGGAATTTCAGATATGGATATTTACCTGTTTAACCAAGGCACTCACTATAATATATATGAAAAGCTGGGTGCAAATCCAATGGTTATGGATGGTGTCGAAGGCGTTCTTTTCGGAGTATGGGCGCCAAATGCAAAGAGAGTGAGCGTAATCGGAGAGTTTAACTCATGGGATGGCAGAAGAAATGCAATGCGTCTGCTTTAAAGTTCGGGTATATGGGAGATTTTTATTCCGGGACTTAAGGATAATGACAGGTATAAATTTGAGATAAAAACTTCAAAGGGAGATATTATTCAGAAAAGCGATCCTTACGGTAAATTTGCGGAGCTAAGACCAAGCACCACCTCCCTTGTTTTTGATATTAACAAATATAAGTGGAATGATTCCAAATGGTATAAGCAGCAAAAGGAAAAAGACAAGTTTGACATACCTATGAACATATATGAGGTGCATTTGGGAAGCTGGAAACGTGATCCGGAAACAAACCGCTTTTTAAGCTATGCGGAGCTGGCGGACAGCCTTATACCTTATGTTAAGGAAATGGGTTATACCCACATTGAGATGCTGCCCATAGAGGAACATCCCTTTGACGGTTCATGGGGCTATCAGGTTACGGGATACTACGCACCCACCAGCAGATACGGCAATCCTTCCGAGTTTATGTACTTTGTGGACAAGTGCCATCAGGCAGGCATAGGCGTGTTGCTGGACTGGGTGCCTGCACACTTTCCAAAGGATGCGCACGGACTTGCAAGGTTTGACGGTTCTGCACTGTATGAGCACGAGGATCCTCGTCAGGGAGAACATCCCGAGTGGGGAACGCTTATATTTAACTACGGCAGAAACGAGGTTAAAAATTTCCTTATTGCCAACGCCTTGTATTGGATTGAAAGATTCCATATCGATGGCTTGAGAGTTGATGCTGTTGCATCTATGCTTTATCTGGACTATGCAAAGAGTGAAGGACAGTGGATACCAAATAAATACGGCGGCAGAGAGAATCTTGACGCTGTTGAGTTTATGAAACATATGAACTCTATTATATCCAAAAAACATCCTATGGCTTATATGATAGCAGAGGAATCCACTTCATGGCCGAAGGTTTCCAGTCCTGCAGAGGACGGAGGTCTGGGATTCAGCCTTAAGTGGAATATGGGATGGATGAATGATTTTCTTGAATATGTGGCAAAGGATCCGGTATACAGAAAGTATCATCACAATAATCTTACTTTTGGTATGGTTTATGCCTATACCGAGAAGTTTGTGCTTGTGTTAAGTCATGATGAAGTTGTACACGGCAAACATTCTATGCTTGATAAGATGCCGGGGGATTTGTGGCAGAAATTTGCAAATCTCAGGGCGGCATATGGCTTTATGTATGGACATCCGGGCAAAAAACTTCTGTTTATGGGCGGTGAATTTGGACAGTTTATTGAATGGAATGAAAAGCGCCCTCTTGACTGGTTCCTCCTTGAATATGATCATCATAGGACAATGCTTGACTTTGTTAAGGATCTTAATCATATCTATCTTGATAATGACGCTTTCTGGCTTAAGGACTTTAACGGAGATGGCTTTGAATGGATTGACTGCAATGATAATGAGCGCAGTATCTATTCATTTATCAGACGAGTCAGTAAACGTGAAAATACTTTGGTGTTTATAGTAAACTTTACGCCCAACACCTATGAAGATTTTCGTATAGGTGTTCCTTTTGAGGGACAGTATGAGGAAATATTAAACAGCGATGACCCTAAGTACGGCGGCAGCGGCGTTACAAATATTGGTGTAAAAAACAGTGATAAAATTGAGTATAACGGAAGGGAAAACAGCATAGGTTTAAGGCTTGCGCCTCTTTCCGTGACAATATTCAAGGCAAAATAATCGCAGGAAGAAGATAATAAACGGATTGTGATTAAGTTATCTGAAAGACTCATTCCGAAATACCGGTTTGAGTCTTTTTGTTTTTTTGATTGAATTTTTCACAGTTTAATCAGTAGTAAATAATTTGATACGATTTATATCTTTACAAGGTCGTTACCATAAGTGTATTATTATAAAAATACAGCTTATTTAATTTAAGGAGTTCAGGTATGGCAAGGGTAAGTGAAAAGGTGGTTTTATCAGCCGATATTCAAAGGGTTTGGGAGCTTATTGCATCATATGGGAATTATGTTTCCTGGCGCAGTGATTTAAAAAGTGTTGACGGTGTAACCGATAATATATTTATGGAAACCTCAAAGGATAATAAAAGACTTATGTTCTATATCACACAGAGGGAGCCCTACAGTCTTTTGTGCTTTGATATGAAAAATGATGTAATTCAAGGACATTGGACAGGTAAACTCAGTGAAGCTGACGGTAAAACGATTTTGGAAATGACTGAAGAGGCGTATACAAAGAAGCTGCTGTTAAAGCCGGTTTTAAATAGGTATTTAAAGAAACAGCAAAATCTTTTTATTGAAGATTTGAAAAGGGCGCTTGATGAGTAGTTCGCATTTATTTAAGCCACAAAAAACCACTGTACTTTATAAATTGGCACAGTGGTTTTTTGTGTGCGGTAAGTTTAATTTAATGGGGCTTTATTATTTTATTTTTATATTGCATTAACCTATGGGTTTGGTTATAATAATTAGAACGGAGGAATAAGAATATGGCTTTTGATGGTATTACTATCTCGGCTCTTGTATCCGAGGTCAAGAAAAAAGTTCTGGGAGGCAGGATTGATAAAATATATCAGCCTGAGTCCGATGAAATAGTTATGAATATACGCAGTCTGGGGAATGCGTATAAGCTGGTGCTTTCAGCTAACCCCTCTCACCCAAGACTGTTTTTTTCATCTAAGCAGCATGCAAATCCGCAAAATCCGCCGCTTTTTTGTATGGTGCTGCGCAAGCATCTTCAAAGCGGTAAAATCGTGGATGTTGCTCAGCCATCCCTTGAGCGTATAGTCAATATATATGTTGAGTCAATGAATGAGATGGGTGATTATTCGGTAAAAAAACTGGTGCTTGAAATAATGGGGAGACACAGCAACCTTATCCTTGTAGATGAGGATGAGAGGGTGCTTGACTGTGTTAAGCATATTACTCATGATAAAAGCTCGGTCAGAGAGGTACTTCCGGGCAAAGAGTATGAGCTGCCCCCATCTCAGCATAAGCGTAACATAAGGGATTTGTCCTATGATGACTTTTACGTCTTGGCAAAAGAAAATAGGGACAGAAAGCTTCAGCAGCTTGTATATACAGGTTACACGGGTATTGCACCCCAGTCTGCCGATGAGGTTTGCTATCGTGCGGCGCTTGATTCAAGCGCAATAGTTTCACAGGTGGAAAAAGGGGCTATGGACAGACTTTATAATTCCCTGAACTCCTTACGCTCATTTATTGAACGGGAAGAGTATACTCCGGAGCTGGCTTCTGACCAATACGGTAAAATACTGGATTTTGCACCCTATGAGATGAAGCGGTTTGACGGTATGGAGAAAACACGCTTTGATACAATGTCGGAGCTGATTGAGTTTTACTATGCCCATAAGGATTTTGTCTATAGGATGAATCAAAAGACGCAGGACTTAAAACACCTTATTAATTCCAATATAGAACGCTGCGTAAAAAAGAAAGAAATACAGCAGCGTACCCTTAAGGAAATTGAAAACAGAGATAAATATCAACTTTACGGTGAGCTTATTACCGCAAATATTTATTCGATTAAAAAGGGTATGACTACTGTCACTCTTCCAAATTATTATTCTGAAAATATGAAAGAGGTTACAATACCTCTTGACGGTGAACTGACACCATCTGAAAACGCACAAAAATACTTTAAAAAATATAATAAGGAAAAACGTACGTTTGCCGCACTGCAAACACAGATTGTTTCAAATGATGAAGAACTTGATTATCTTGAAAGCGTCCTTACGGCAGTTGAAAACTGTCAGGATGAGCAGGATATAAAAGATATAAGAGAAGAGCTTAGGGATGAGGGCTATATAAAGAGGCTTAAGCAGCAAAAGGGTATTAAGACCAATAAAAAATCGGCACCCATGCACTATGTTTCCTCGGATGGCTTTGACATTTATGTGGGTAAAAATAATAAGCAGAACGATGAGCTGACGCTGCGTTTTGCAAAGTCCTCGGATATATGGCTGCATACTAAAAATATCCCCGGTTCCCATGTCATAATAGTAACGGAAGGACGCAGTGTGCCCGATACCACTTTAACACAGGCAGCGACCCTGGCGGCCTATTACAGTAAAGGTCAAAACTCTGCCCTTGTGCCTGTGGACTATACGGAAAAGCGCAATGTTAAAAAGCCGGGTGGAGCAAAACCGGGTTTTGTTATTTACACTACCAACAAAACTGCCTATATAACCCCCACCGAGGAGGCTGTAAAGGCTATAAAACAGGTGTAAAGTAAATGTAAAACTTGGGTAAGGTTTTTCCTCTGTAATTGACAAACATATTTTTTGAGCTTATCCTAATATTATAAAGATACGGAGGGGATATGATGATACTTGAAACCGCCCTTGATTTACTTAAACATAAGGACTATAACACACTTAAAATGCTTATTTCCCAGGAAAATCCCGCTGACCTTGCCCTCCTTCTGGATGAACTGCCAAAGGAAGATGCGGTTATTACCTATAGACTTCTGCCTAAGGAACTTGCCACGGAGGTGTTTTCGCATCTTGAAGGTGACAACAGGGAGGCGCTTATCACGGCTTTCAGTGATAAGGAGCTTGAGGAAGTTGTTGCGGATTTGTTTATTGATGATGCCGTTGACCTTATTGAGGAAATGCCGGCAAGTGTGGTAAAGCGTATCTTAAAACATACAAGCCCCGAGGACAGAAAAATAATTAATGAAATACTTAATTATCCCAAGGACAGTGCAGGCAGCATTATGACAACGGAGTTTGTCACTCTGCGTCGGGACATGACGGTTGAGCAGGCGTTTGACCGTATCAGAAAGACCGGCGTTGATAAGGAAACCATATACACCTGTTATGTTACCGATGATACAAAAAAGCTTCTGGGTACTGTCTCCGTTAAGGATCTTTTGCTTTCCGATTACAGCACACATATAGAGGATATAATGGAGGATAATCCCATATCGGTTGTTACTACCGATGACAAGGAGGATGTTGCCAAGCAGCTTACCCATTATGATTTTATTGCTATGCCTGTAACCGATACGGAAAATCGCCTTGTGGGTATTGTAACCTTCGATGACGCTATGGATGTAATCGAAGATGAGACAGAGGAGGACTTCGCCATTATGGCAGCTATGTCACCCTCTGAGGACGGCTATTTTAAGACGAGTGTATTTGTACATGCAAAAAATCGTATTTTCTGGCTGCTTTTCCTTATGCTTTCTTCAACCATAACAGGCAGCATTATAGCAAAATATGAAGAAGCCTTTGCCGCACTTCCTATTTTGGTTGCCTTTATACCTATGCTGATGAGTGCTGGTGGTAACTGCGGTTCCCAAAGCTCGACTATGGTTATCAGAGGATTGGCAGTCAATGAAATACGTTTTAAGGATTTTTTTAAGGTTGTTTTTAAGGAACTGCGCATAAGTGTTATTGTCGGTGTTATACTTTCCGTTATTAATGCGGTGCGTATACTTATTATGTATAGAAACAGTCAAGAGTGTGACTCAGCCGTACTTGCACTTATCGTAAGTCTTACCCTTGTGCTTGTGGTTATAATAGCGCAGATTATGGGATGCTGCCTTCCAATGCTTGCAAAGAAACTTAAGTTTGATCCTGCAATTATGGCTGCTCCCCTTATCTCTACCATAGCGGATACCTGCTCCGTGCTTATTTTTTTCAATATAGCAATGACTATTCTTCATATCAGATGATTGACCTTTGCGGCACCGACATATGTTTGTGCCGCTTATTTATTTAATCAATTCTTAATTATTAAGCTATTGACAAATTAAGGTAATTGCTTTACTCTATTATCTATATCAAGTTACATTGGGGGTTGCTGATATGAAAGAGTTTTATCTGAAAAATAAAGATGATATTGATAAAATAATACATTTTTTATTATTGGTTTTATTTATTTATGTTTTTGTAAAGTATATTGCAGGCTATTTTGCACCCCTTATATTCGGCTATATTGTGTGTTTAATTTTATATCCTATTGCCTCCCTGCTGCATAATAAACTAAGGTTTCCACGCCCCCTTGCTTCAATTGTTTCAATAGCCTTTATGATTTTTGTGATTGTTTTTCTTGGAACAAGCGTAGTTTCAAAGGTTATTAACGAGGCACGATCCTTTATAGAAAATTCACCTCAGCTGATTAACGAAACGGTGAATACTCTCAGAGATTGGCAAAGTCACTTTGCCGCATATATGGATATTATTCCTGAAAACTTAAGGGAAAGCAGTGATAAAATGCTTGATTCCATGTTAACTGCCCTTACAAGTATGCTCAGTTCCGGCGTCAGGACAGGCTCCGTAGAAGTTATGAAGTTTTTGCCAAACACACTGTTTGTTATCCTGTTGGGGCTTATCTGTTCATTCTTTTTGTTAAATGACAGGAAAAATGTGGAGCGCTTTATTATAAGACAACTTCCGGAATCTGTCAGAAATCGTATAGGTATAGCTAAGACAGGTGTTTTAAATGCAATCGGCGGTTATATCCGTGCGGAATGTATACTTATGTGTATAGTTGCCACTATCTGTGTAATCGGGCTTATGATTTTAGGTTCTCCCTATGCTCTGCTTTTGGGTATATTAATAAGTATAGTTGATGCACTTCCCGTGTTCGGCAGCGGAGCTATCTTCTGGCCCTGGTGCATTTATTCGGTTATTGTGGGCAATTATCATATGGCAATAGGGCTTGCTGTTATTGATATATTGATTATTGTAGTCAGGCAAACTCTTGAACCAAGAATTTTGGGCAATCAGATAGGTTTGCATCCTATTGCAACTCTTATGTCTATTTATATGGGACTTAAGATATTCGGTATATTCGGCTTTATTATAGGACCTATTATTTTGGTTACAATAAAAGCTATGCAGGAAAGTGATTTATTGCCAAGATGGAAATAAATGCACCTCACATACAAACAATTAAGGAAGGATTGAATTAAATGAAAAAAAGACTTGCATTAATTTTTACTACTGTGGCACTTTGTGCAGCGTATATGACAGGCTGCGGAGGCTCATCATCCGATGCTGAAAATACTACGGAGGCGACTACCGAATCCACACAGGAATCGACCTTAAGCGCCGAGCAGCAGGAAATGATTGATAATATTATGAAGCCTGTTGAAACTCTTCCACAGCTTGAAGGTGTACAGCAGGGCGATACCATTGCAACCATTCACACAAACTACGGTGATATTAAGGTATGGTTCTTCCCTGAGTATGCACCTAAGGCTGTTGAAAACTTTACTACACACGCACAGGAGGGTTACTATGACGGCGTTACCTTCCATAGGGTTATCAACAACTTTATGATACAGGGCGGCGACCCCGAAGGTACAGGTGCAGGCGGTGAAAGTATATGGGGCGAGCCTTTTGAAACAGAGGTTTCCTTTGACCTTAAGCATTTCAGGGGAGCTTTATGCATGGCTAAGACTTCTGATCCTATCAGTATCGGCAGTCAGTTCTATATTGTACAAAATCCTTCACTCAGTGACAGCGAAAAGTCATCTCTTGAGCAGCTCCGTTCACAGCAGGACGAAATTTATTATCAGGATGACAATGTGACCATGACCATAGGCGATGTTTACCCTGAGGCAGCTATTGATGAGTATATCAATAACGGAGGTTACCCATCACTTGATATGCAGTATACCGTTTTCGGACAGGTGTATGAGGGTATGGATGTTGTTGACGCTATTGCTGCCGTACAGACGGATGACAGTGACAAACCTCTTGAAGATGTGGTTATTGAGTCTATCGAAGTTGGCACATACGAAGGTTAAATTTTATAATATATTCCGCATATTTTGTGTAAAATTTGCAGTGTATATAAAACCGAACGTTAAACGTCACTGCTTGACAATATTAAATTTTGTGTTATACTAATTATTAATTGCGAAATACGTTGATGACGAAAGTAAGCTCTGCTGTTTACACAGAGAGAGGACGCCGTCGGCTGTAAGCGTCCTTGTAATAAGGCATTGCCGAAGTTCACGTCGGAGTTTATCCCTTGAACCCGTTCAGTAGGGGGATACGTGTGGGAGCGTTAATCCCTTTGAGTGCCCGCATTTTTGCGGGAAATTGGGTGGTACCACGGATTGAGCCTTTCGTCCCTTTATGGATGAAAGGCTCATTTTTATTTGAAATTTTTTGAACAAAAAACTTTTCGGGGAAAAGAAAAAGTTTTATCAAAAGAAAGAGGAGATTTAGCAAATGAAGGAAAAACTTGAGCAAATCAGAAGTATGGCGGCTGAAAAGCTTTCTGCCGTTGATTCTCTTAAGGGGCTTGAAGAGCTTCGTGTAGAGCTTTTGGGCAAAAAAGGCGCTCTTACACAGATACTTAAAGGTATGGGTTCCCTCAGTGCAGAGGAAAGACCTGTAATAGGACAGCTTGCAAATGAAGTAAGAAGTTTTATAGAGGGTGAGATGGAAAATAAAAAGTCAGCCCTTCTTGCAGGCGAGCAGGCACGCAAGCTTAAGGAGGAAACCATTGACGTGACTATGCCGGGCAGGATAAGGCAGCTTGGTCACAGACATCCTATGACCCTTGTTATTGACAATATCAAGGACATATTCATCGGTATGGGATATGAAATAGCGGAAGGTCCCGAAGTTGAAAGGGCTTACTATAATTTTGAGGCCCTTAATATACCTAAGGAACATCCTGCAAGGGATGAGCAGGATACCTTTTATGTTGACGGTATAGGTGATTTCCTCCTCAGGACACAGACATCCCCTGTACAGGTAAGAGTTATGGAGCAGGGTAAGCTGCCTATCA
>CALWRD010000119.1 GCA_944383875.1 uncultured Clostridia bacterium
AGTCATCGGGATCCTCATCCATAAATTTGCTTAAATCCAGTCTGTCACCTTCATCAAGATAGAAAGTCCAGCTTGTCTTTGTTGATACATCATCGTCGTCGTCATCATCGTCATCGTCATCATCTTTAACTGTTATTTTAAACCTGTACTCTTCGTCATCCGACTCTGCAACGATGACAGCAGTACCCGCTTTAATACCTTCAATCACACCGTCATCATCTACGGTTACTACTGATTTTGACCTTGACGTCCATTCATATTCATCCGAATCATATTCGTCATCTACGTAATCATACAAGTCCTTTTTATCATCTACGTAGATAGTAAAAGTTCTGTCATAATCATCATCGTCGTCGTCATCATCGTCATCACTGCGCTCAACAGTTACATAAAAGTAATAGTCATAGCTTGTGCTGTCGATACTTCCGCTTGCATTAATATACACAGTTCCCCTCTTTTTGGCAGTCAGTTTGCCCGAAGAATTAACCGTAGCAACAGAGGTATCGGCTGAACTCCAATCAAGTTCACCTGCATCCACCGATATTTTCTGTCCCAGGTTATATGTGTCATCTACTTCAACAGTAACATCATAAGTTTGTGAAACAGTACTTGATTTAGTAGTTGTTTCGGTTGTGGTTGATGTTGTAGTTGTTTCTGTAGTCTTTTCCTTTGTTGTCGTTTCAGTGGTTGATTCTGTAGTAGTTTCTGTAGTTTCTTCCGTCATTGCCTCGGTGGTTGTTTCGGTATTCTCAACTTCTGAAGATGTATCCTCCGCAAAAGCAGTTGAGAATGATCCGCTTGCAATAGCCGCAGTCATTAATATTGCTACAAGACGTTTTTTCATGTTTCTTCCTCCAATACACAAATATTTTCTGTTAGGTTGTAATTGTTTTCCTACTTTCACTGCGTTTTATTTACATTCATATTTCTGACACAGTGCTCATTAAATAAATTAATCAATGTTAAAATTAGAAATTTCCTGCATTGCAAGTTGATTTTAACAAAGATTTTCCCTAGGCTAAAACAACTTATTTAATTATACCATATCTTTTATAAATTTCCACAAAATTATAAATTAAATTTTTTCAAAAAATAAACTTATTTAGGGGAAAAAACCAAAAAAACAGTTGAAATTTATATTAAAAAGCTATATACTTATGATAAAATTAAAAAAACAAGAAAGAAGGATACTAATGTTAGATATTAAATATGATCTTTCAAAAAATCCAAAAGAGAAACCTGATCAAAATAATTTAGGTTTCGGTCAGTATTACACCGATAATATGTTTATTATGGACTATACTGAAGGCAAGGGATGGCATGATCCACGTATCGTAGAATTTGCCCCTATTGCACTCAGCCCAGCTGCAATGGTTTTCCACTATGCACAAGAATCCTTTGAGGGTCTTAAGGCGTATCGCACTCCAAAGGGTGAAATTCAGCTTTTCCGCCCGGACAAGAATGCGGAAAGAATGATTAACACAAACCACAGAATGTGTCTCCCTACAATACCTGTAGAAGACTTTATTCAGGCATGTAAAGAACTTGTTAAGGTTGAAAAGGATTGGGTTCCAAGTGTTGAGGGTACTTCCCTTTACCTTCGTCCTTTTGTAATTGCTACAGAGCCACATTTAGGTGTACGTCCTTCAAACACATATATATTCTGCATTATCGCATCACCTGTAGGTGCTTACTATTCAACAGGTATTAATCCCGTTAAGATTTATGTTGAAGATGAGTACGTAAGAGCTGCTCCCGGTTTGACAGGCTTTACTAAGTGCGGCGGTAACTATGCGGCTTCACTTGCATCTCAGGTTAAAGCTCATGACCTTGGCTATGAGCAGGTACTTTGGCTTGACGGTGTTGAGAGAAAGTACGTTGAGGAAGTAGGTTCTATGAACTGTTTCTTTAAAATTGACGGTACAATATATACTGCTCCTACAGTAGGTACTGTTCTTCCCGGTGTAACACGTATGTCTTGTATTGAATTACTTAAGAAGTGGGGCTACACTGTTTCCGAGGACAGGCTTGCCATAGCTGATGTTATCGAAGCTGACAAGCAAGGCAAACTTGAAGAAGTATTCGGTACAGGTACAGCTGCCGTTATTTCACCTGTAGGCGAGCTTAGGTACGAAGATTATGTTTGCCATATCAACAACGGAGAAATCGGTGAGGTTACTCATAAGCTTTATGATACACTTACTGGTATTCAATGGGGCAAAATTCCTGATGAAATGGGTTGGACAGTAAAAGTTTGCTGATAGTATACCCTGCTTTTATTCGTTAAATATCAACCATATTCCATATATAATTGATTTATCATGTTTTGATTTATATAAAGGTTCTTTATTAACCTGTATGGTTAATGAAGAACCTTTTTGTTATATCGAAATTTAAAAACTCATACAGCTACAAAATTTTAAATAATCCCCGAACAAATATATTATATATTTTTTCATAAAAAAACCACCCGCCGAAAACAGCAGGTGGCAAACAGCTTTATTTTCAATTGTATTTTAACTAATTGGTAAACCTATCGATCAGTAAATCAATAAATTCTAAAATACTATTTTATTTTTAACCGAATCATTGACCTTCCACAGATATCTCCGCCATTTTGAAACTCTCCAGCATATCTTCGTCTGCATCAAAAACATATTCATCATTAAGATAAACCTTATATACTCCTTCATCAAACACAACACGTGTATTTTCGTTTGTAAAATATACTTCCCTTGAAGTGTTTACAGTATCCGGAGAAGTCTGATAATATGGTTGAAAAACAAAACTGTAAGAAAGAATAACAGTTAATATCAAAGCTGCAAAAGATAAAAACTTAACTTTTTTACTGCTATGATAAGCATCCTCTTCCAACACAAGTTTAAACCTTTGTATAAGACATCTCTCATTTTCTTTAGTCATAGCTGAAGTATAATAAACCGCCTTTACCTTTCTTGGCATTGTACCGATTAAGTCAATTATAGCTCTAAGGTATGAAACCCTTTGATTTAAGCTTAAATCATCACAAACGGTCAAATCACACTTTATTTCCAATATCTGACTAATATCCTGCTTAAGAATATGTACAAGAGGATTCCACCACATAAGGCTGCAAAATATACTGCACATCAGCTTGACACAAATATCTTTATTTTTAAGATGAGTAAGTTCATGTTTAAAAATATTTTCCAAATCTTCTTCACTGAAACTTAAAAGGGGAGGAATAAAAATCATTGGTTTAATAAAACCTGTGGCAAAGGGTATATTAGACATATCGTTACATATAAGCAGCGGTGGGTGTTTAAAATTAAGTTCCTTGACTACCCTATCATATACCATACGAATTTCATCGGGAATTTCCCATTGTTCCTTTTGAAATGCATCAATAAATTTTTTATAATAATACATCTGTCTGGCAAAATCAAACAGACCATATAAAAGAACAACACACAAGATAATAATACCAATGCGCAGAAGAGATATCCCCACACCTAAAATGTTTAAAAATTTATAATTAAGTGCATTCATAATAGGTGGTAAAATACGATCCGATCTAATGACTTGAGTAAACGGAAGTTCAATTGCAAACACCATTCTGAATATACAAACCAAAGAAAGCGCAAAAAGAAACTTAATTCCAAAGAACTTAATGAATTCATTATTTCTCTCGAAATATATAAGAGCTGCCACCCATAGATTAAAAATAATTAAACTTATAAATACTGAATATATTGATATTAACATTTACCCCACCTATTTTTATAACGCACTGATAATATCCTTTTTAAAGTTACGATCATTGCTTATATCCGACAAGTATCGCATACAAATATAATACCGCATTTTGTCAATAAAATCAATATAAAATAACAATTGTCGAAAAGTTGTAATTTTATACAATATTTTTGCGTACATAAACAGATATTTTTAAATAAATATATTATAATGCTATACGTTATAAATTCAGATAATTTTGTAAATATAAAAATCAATAACCGTTGCTCCTTTTAGCAGCATTATTAAATAAAATAAGCTCTTTATCAATCAAATTGTTGACAAAGAGCCTATTTATCTTTTCAGATATTACTTAGCAATCACTCTGTAATTGTTACCGTTTTGCTTACTGCATCCCACTCAACTGTACAATTAAGAGCCTCGGAAACAGCCCTCAAAGGAACCATTGTTCTGCTGCCGATTATTTTTGCCGGTACATCAAGTTTAACAATATCTGTGTTATTTATTAACATATTATCGCTGTCTATTATTAATGTGATTCTTGTTCCATCAGTACTTTCGGCTATAACGGAACGAGTATCGTTATTCCATTGTACATCTGCACCCAGCGCTTCAAATATAGCTCTCATCGGCACTAAAGTATGGTCATTTTCAATTACAGGTTTCTGATCAAAGGTTATATAGTTGCCGTTTACAACTACCTTAATTTCATTACTGTTATTTGCTTGTGTGGTTGTCTGTGTTGTAATCTCCACACTTGGTTCTTGGTTTGTTGTTTGTGTGGAAACATCAGTTGACGCATACAGCTGCTTAATTTTATCCGTCAATCCCGGCGTATTCATTATCATTTTATATCTGAAATGAATTTCTCCTGAGACTTTAGAAATGCTTTTGTTCATATTTACTTGTTTTACTATCTCGTTGCCTGTATACCATGGACTTGCAGAGTCTGTAACCCCGTTTGATTTATAATCGGCAAGTCCGATATATAACTTTGCAGGCGCATCCTTAAGAGTTTCGGACCACCAATTTACCAATGTGGCATAATCAGCTACAGAATGACCAATTTCCCAGTAAATTTGAGGAGCTATATAGTCAACTGTCCCTTCCAAAGCCCATTTTCTTGTATCGGCATAGTTGGAATAATATGCTTCATTGCCGGAAGTATTGCTGCCAAGCGGGTTATTACTGCTGTTAGCCCATATGCCCGCAGGACTGATACCAAATTCAACATCCTTACCGCAGGCATCTATTGCTGATTTTATACCGGCAACAAGAAGATTGACATTATTTCTGCGCCAGTCTCCCTTGTCTGTAAATGACCCTTTTAACTGCTGAAATGATGCCTCATCATTAAAATCGGTGCCGGGATAAAAATAATCATCCATATGTATACCATCAACATCATAATTATTTACGATTTCCATTATACCATCAATAACAAGTTGTCTTACTTCGGGTAAAGCCGGGTTATAATAATAATTGCCGTCAGTATACTTGATAATGTATTCCGGATGTAATGCTGCCGGATTTGTTGCAGCTAAACTGCTTAATGCATCACCGCTTGATACTTTTGTGGCTCTGTATGGATTAACCCATGCATGGAGTTTCATTCCTCTGCTGTGGGCACCTTCTATCCAATACTGAAGGGGATCAAAACCATCGGCAGGAGCTGTGCCTTGCTGACCGGTAAGGTAGGCACTCCAAGGATAAATAGATGATTTATAAAGTGCATCCGATGCCGGACGCACCTGTAAAAAAACATTATTAATACCCATTTCCTTACAATTATCCAGAATTTCATCAGCTTCTGCTTTAAGTTGTGCCGAATCGGTGGTAGGGCTTGCCGGATAATCAAGATTATATACTGTTGAAATCCACATACCCTGCATCCTTTCCTCTGCATTGGTTACTGAAGCAAAACACAAACAAGATACAAGAGAAAAAATTATTATCAAATATTTTTTTAATTTTGAATGCAAAATTATACCTCCTTATTTATTTTTTTAAACCACTTTTTTATTTCATTTTCATATCCGTTATCAGATAACACGTAATATTTTTTACCAATCAATTCGTCAGGGAGATATTGCTGCTCAACATAATTGTTTGGAAAATCATGTGCATATTTGTAGCTTTTGCCGTGTCCTAATTCAGCAGCTCCCGGGTAATGGCTATCACGCAGGTGATTAGGCACACCACTTACTTTTATATGTGCAACATCCGACATTGCGCTATCAATAGCCATAACTGAGGAATTGCTTTTAGGAGCACAGGCTACATATGCAGCGGCTTGTGCCAAATTAATTCGAGCCTCCGGCATACCTATAAAATCCAGCGCATGTGCAGCGGCTACTGCAACAACTATTGCCTGTGGATCCGCATTGCCCACATCCTCCGAGGCGCATATAACAATACGACGGGCTATAAATTTGGGATCTTCACCGGCATACAGCATTTTTGCCAAATAATAGATTGCAGCATCGGGATCCGATCCACGCATACTTTTGATAAAAGCAGAAATTATATCATAATGGTTATCCCCGTCTTTATCGTAACTAATTGCTCGCTTTTGCACACATTGCTGAGCTACATCAAGCGTTATATGAATTATCCCATTTTCACTTCTCTCTGTTGTAAGCACAGCAAGTTCAATAGCATTAAGCGCAATACGAGCATCGCCGTTTGAAATGTCGCATATAAATCTAAGGGCATCATCATCAATAGTTACATTATAACTGCCCATTCCGTTTTCTTTATCACTCAGAGCTCTTTTAATTATCTTTTCTATATCTGATGGCGCCAAGGGCTTTAACTCAAATATAACACTCCTTGACAATAAAGCCTTATTCACCTCAAAATACGGATTTTCTGTAGTGGCTCCGATTAAAATAATTGTGCCGTCCTCCACAAACGGAAGCAATGCATCTTGTTGACCCTTGTTAAACCTGTGTATCTCATCAATAAAAAGAATAGTTCTTCTTCTGTACATAGCATATATATCTTTTGCTCTGTTAACAGCATCCGTTATATCCTTTTTTCCTGCAGTAGTAGCATTAATTTGCACAAACTCGCTTTTTGTACTCCCTGCAATTATTTTCGCAAGTGTGGTTTTTCCCGTTCCCGGAGGACCGTAAAAAATAACCGAAGAAAGCTTATCTGCCATAATTGCTCTGTATAAAAGAGTACCTTTTCCCACGATTTTTTCCTGACCAACAAAATCATCAAGGGTTTTGGGTCTTAACCTTGAAGCTAAGGGGCTTTCTTTTTTTAATGTGTTCTTTTGTTGATATTCAAATAAATCCACAAAATCACCCCTGCTCAATGTCTGTTATAAACATAGCATCGCCAAAACTAAAAAATCTGTATTTATTTTCTACTGCACATTTATATGCATTTAATACATTTTCCCTGCCGGCAAGTGCACTTACCAACATAATGAGAGTTGATTCGGGTAAATGAAAATTAGTTATGAGGTTATCTACAATTTTAAATCGGTATCCGGGGTAAATAAAAATATCAGTCCATCCGCTTCCGGCTTCAATATGACCCGAATCATCCGCTATTGATTCCAATGTTCGTGTACTGGTAGTTCCTACGGTTATTATTCTTCCGCCATTTTCCCTTGTGGAGTTTATAAGCTCTGCATTTTCTTTATCAATAAAATAATATTCCGAATGCATTTTATGATCCAGAATATCATCTTCCTTTACCGGTCTGAAAGTACCCAAACCGACATGAAGCGTCAACTTTGCAATTTTAACACCCTTTTGCTTAATTTCGCCCAAAAGTTCCTCGGTAAAATGCAATCCTGCCGTAGGAGCGGCTGCCGAACCGTCATTTTTTGCATAAACGGTTTGATAACGATTTTTATCCTCCAATTTTTCCGTAATATACGGAGGCAGAGGCATCTGTCCCAGTTTATCAAGAATTTCTTCAAATATACCATCATATTTAAATTCAATTATTCTGTTGCCGTCGTTAATTACCTCTTTTACCGTAGCCTCAAGCTGACCGTCACCAAATACAATCTTATGCCCGGGGCGTGCTTTTTTACCCGGATATACTATTGTTTCCCATGTATTGGCATCTTTTCTTGTAAGCAAAAGGACTTCAACCCTTGTACCCGTATCCTTACGTACACCGATAAGCCTTGCCGGTAAAACCCTTGTTTCATTAATAACCAAGCAGTCTCCGGCATTAAGCATATCTTTTATATCACGAAATACCTTATGTTCAATTTTACCTGTCTTTTTATCAAGAACCATAAGCCTGGAAGAAGCCCTGTCTTTTAAAGGTGTTTGAGCTATAAGTTCCTGTGGCAGTTCATAATAAAAATCACTTTTTTTCATATAGAACGCTCCTTAGTAAACATCTATGCCTGTATAATAGTATTTTAATATTTCATCATATGTATAGCCTAATTCCGCCATACCCTTGGCACCGTATTGACTCATTCCGACACCGTGACCGTAACCGCTTCCGGTTATTGTAACACTGTCCTGTGATTCTGACATATTGCTTTCCCCGGATGAAAGCACATACTCACCCTCACTGCCCACAATAACAATATTGGAGTTTTGAACAGGTCCTACCACTCCGTTTTCGGCTACTGCGGAAACAACATTAATATCTACGCTGCCCTCATTATCTTCGGCAATAACATACACATTATTCGACTTCACAGAGGTATTTGATATTTTAAAGTTTCTGCTGTAAAGACTGCCTTCGGCTGAATTTTTAAAAAGATTTCTTATATCTTCTCTTTCAAGCGTTACACTGCCGTTGGTTCCTTCTATTATCATTGTTTTAACAAATCCGCCGTCAAGTGTCTCGCCGACTCTGACCGAAGTAACAGTACCAACATCAATTGAAGCCCCTTTGCATAGTTCTGTTATTTCATCATAGGTGAAAGTTCTGACCCATTGCTTACCTCCGGTTTCGTTAATTTCCTTTACTCCGACAAGGTATGGAATATCCGTTCCCCATACATCGGCAGCACTTTGGGTATGTCCGCCGCTTGATGAAAAATAAGTTGCGGAAATCAGAGAACCGTTGTAGTATGCCATTACACCCTTTGTAGCATTTACCGCTTGTTTTCCCGCTGATGATTCGCCGTTAACTCCATTGTACTGCTGGCAATCCGTATTGTCACACAGGTCATATTTTCCGTGCTTGCCAAGATTATATTCAGCATAAGTACGTGCTGCAACAGTCTGTGCCTTAATTGCTTCAATAGGCCATGACTGTGGCATCTCAGAGGTAACGACACCAAGAAGATAATCCTCAAGCGGAAGGATATTAACGGCATTTACAGTTGAAGCGTTTTTATATATTTCAATAACGCCCCGGTAAGAATAGCCGCCCAAATTTACTATACCGCTTCCGGTTGATATATGTACACTTTCACTTCCGTCGGCAATAAAAGAAGGTGAGCCTCCGGATGAAAACTGAACCGCATTTGCACCCAGTGTAATACTTTTAAAGCCAGATACATCATCATAGCTCTGCATCTGGGTGGTAACCTCCGTTGTTTCAGCGGTTTCATCTGTTGATTCATCGGTTGTCTGAATATCAGTATCTACCGAATTTGATTTAGTAAAATATAATCCCCAACCCTCGTTCTTAAGAGCAGGAACAGCCTCACCGTTAAATTCGGACGCAAATCTGTCTGCTTCACTGTATGTATCAAAACTCATACCCGAATCAAAATAACTTCCGCTTACAGCCGCAACAGAATAAGCGCTGTTTTCCGAAACGCTGTACTTTGTACCGTCACCTATTTGTACAGTAATAAGTGTATCACTGACCGGAATTGAGCTTACACCTATATAATGTTGTTCAAGCCCTATTCTTATGTCACGGGAAGCACCAAAAGAAACGGAAAAATTATAGCATGACAATATAATAATAAGGCTGAGCAAGCCTGCAAATAGTTTTTTCAAAAAAATCACCTCAAGAGACAGTATATCAAACTTTCGGACATATTTCCACCATAAAATTAAAAAGTAACAAAAGCGTAAAATAAAACGGCTTATTTCTCCTTTATTTGGAGTATAAGCCGTCTTTTGTCAATCAAGCAGCATACGATCGTTTTCCATTTTTTCACCCCTGCCCCCGTTTTTTCCCAGATATACTTCGGGATAAATCAGGT
>CALWRD010000120.1 GCA_944383875.1 uncultured Clostridia bacterium
AACCGGTATTTCAAAAGGTAAGGGTTACCAGGGTCCTATTAAGAGACATGGTCAGTCAAGAGGACCTATGGCTCACGGTTCCAAGTTCCATAGAGCAGTTGGTTCGCTTAGTTCAGCAACTACTCCAGGTAAGGTTAAGAAGGGTAAGAAGATGGCAGGTCAGATGGGACGTGTAAGAGTTACCATTCAGAACCTTGAGATAGTAAGGGCTGATGCAGAGAAGAATTTACTTCTCATCAAGGGCGCTGTTCCCGGCAACAAGGGTACTGTAGTCGTAATTAAAGACAGCGTAAAGGCATAATTAATCTTTACGAAAGGAGGAAAACCCAATGGCAAATGTAAAAGTATTCAACATGAGCGGAAGCGAAGTTGGAAGTATAGATTTAAATGACAGCATTTTTGCTGTAGAGGTAAACGAGCATGTAATGCATCAGGCAGTTGTTCAGTACCTCGCTAATCAAAGACAGGGCACTCAGAGCGCTCTTACTCGTGCAGAGGTTCGCGGAGGCGGTAAGAAGCCTTGGCGTCAGAAGGGTACAGGTCGTGCAAGACAGGGCTCCATCCGTTCACCACAGTGGACAGGCGGCGGTGTTGTATTTGCTCCAAAGCCAAGAGATTACTCTTTCAAGCTTAATAAGAAGGTAAAGAGACTTGCTCTTAAGTCAGCTCTTACCACTAAGGTTAATGAGAACAAGCTTATCGTGCTTGACGAGCTTGCTCTTCCTGAGATAAAGACAAAGAAGATGGCTGAGGTTCTTAAGAACGTAAACGCAGGCAAGGCACTTGTGGTTCTTGAGGAGGGCAACAATAATGCAGTTCTTTCAGCAAGGAACTTAAGCAATGTTAAGACAGCCGGCGTAAGCACAATTAATGTTTATGACATCCTTAAGTATGACTCACTTGTAGTTACTAAGGCAGCAGTTAATAAGATTGAGGAGGTGTACGCATAATGGCAGACCTTAAGTATTATGACATTATTCAGAAGCCTGTTATTACTGAAAGAAGTATGAATGATATGGCTGAAAAGAAGTACGTTTTCCTTGTACACCCCGACGCAACCAAGATCCAGATCAAGCAGGCTGTTGAGAAGATGTTCGAGGGCACTAAGGTTGACTATGTAAATACCATCAGCCTTAAGGGTAAGACAAAGAGACGTGGCTATACATTTGGCAAGACAAACGCTAAGAAGAAAGCTATCGTTCAGCTTACAGAAGACAGCAAAGAGATTGAAATCTTCCAGGGAATGTGATAAACAATGAGCGGCGTACAGACGAGCAAAATAATTTACGTCAAGCTTGCTTGTAAGTAAATTATTTTTGCGAAGTATGAAAGGGGCGAATGCCCCGACAACGAAGCGGAGCTGGCAAAGCAAACGGAGCGAGTTGTCAACGCTGCGAATGAGGGCAGACCGAGAAAAGCAGTGATACGTCAAGCTTGCTTGTAAGTGAGGCTGGTTTATGAAGGATACAAGGGGCGAATGCCCCGACAACGAAGCGCAGTGAGCAAAGCGAACGTAGCGAGTTGTCAATGCTGCTAATGGCGATACGTTGAGATAGCGGTATGAACAGTCGGCAGTAAATGATGGAACCGGCGAAGGATACAAGGGGCAAATGCCCCGACAACGAAACGCTGCAAATGGCGATAAGCCTGTAGATCACATCAATCAGATATAGTTATTGCACCACGTGTGCAGAGAATTAAAAGTTTAAAGGAGTGTAAATAATGGGTATAAAGAGATTTAAGCCTTATACACCTTCGAGAAGACAGATGACAGTATCCGACTTCTCCGAAATCACAAAGTCCACCCCTGAAAAGAGCCTTACAGTACACATCAAGACTACTGCAGGTCGTAACAATCAGGGTAAGATCACTGTTCGTCACATCGGCGGCGGTGCTAAGAAGAAATACAGAATAATTGACTTTAAGAGAAATAAAGACGGCATCCCTGCAAAGGTTGTTGCTATCGAGTACGATCCAAACAGAACAGCAAACATCGCACTTTTAAGCTACGCTGACGGTGAAAAGAGATATATCCTTGCACCTAACGGTCTTAAGGTAGGCGATATGCTTTCAAGCGGTCCTGACGCTGAAATTCACGTTGGTAACGCTCTTCCTATGAGAAACATCCCTGTTGGTTCCGAAATTCATAACATTGAGATGAAGCCGGGCGCAGGCGGACAGCTTGTAAGAAGTGCAGGCAACGTTGCTCAGCTTATGGCTAAGGAAGGCAAGTATGCTACAGTAAGGCTCCCATCCGGCGAGATGAGACTTCTTCCTATTGATTGTCGCGCTACTATCGGTCAGGTTGGTAACATTGATCACGAGCTTATCAACATCGGTAAGGCAGGTAAAAAGCGTCACATGGGTATCAGACCTACAGTTCGTGGTTCCGTTATGAACCCTAACGATCACCCACACGGTGGTGGTGAAGGTAGAGCACCTGTTGGTCGTCCTGCACCTTGCACACCTTGGGGCAAGCCTGCACTTGGTTATAAGACCAGAAAGAAGCATAAGGCAAGCAACAAGTACATTGTACGTACCAGAAAAGGCTGATTAAGCAGGAGGGTAAATAATGAGCAGATCACTTAAAAAAGGACCATTCTGTGACGACCACCTTATGAAGAAGGTTGTAGCTCAGAATGAAGCAAATACAAAGAACGTTATTAAGACATGGTCACGCCGTTCTACTATCTATCCTGAGATGATAGGTCATACTATTGCAGTTCATGACGGCAGAAAGCACGTACCTGTTTATATAACAGAGGATATGGTTGGACACAAGCTCGGTGAGTTCGCCCTTACAAGAACCTACAGAGGTCACGGTAAGGACGCTGAGAAGAAGTCCGGCGTACGTTAATTATACGTAATATTTGAAAGGAGGAGCCTTAAAGATGGCAAAAGGACACAGAAGCCAGATTAAGAAGGAAAGAAATGAGCAGAACAGAGATAAAAGAGCTCAGGCTCATGCTAAGTTCGTCAGAGTTTCCGACAGTAAGGCCAGAATAGTTTTAAATCAGATTAAGGGCAAGAGTGTTGGCGAGGCGCTTGCTATCCTTGCTTACTCACCACGCTACGCTGCTGAGATAATAGAAAAGGTTTTAAAGTCTGCTATAGCTAATGCAGAGAACAACCTTGAGTTAGATGTTGAAAAGCTCTATGTTGCAGATGCGGTTGCTAATCAGGGACCTACTCTTAAGAGAATTCGCCCAAGGGCACAGGGCAGGGCTTACAGAATTAACAAGAAAACAGCTCACATCTCAATATATCTTGAAGAGAAATAAGGAGGACAACGATGGGTCAGAAGGTAAATCCACACGGATTAAGAGTCGGCATCATCAAGGACTGGGATTCAACCTGGTATGCCGATAAGAAGGATTATGCTAACTTCCTTGTGGAAGATAACAAGCTTAGAACTTACATCAAGGAAAGATTAAATAACTCCGGTGTTTCAAGAATTAACATCGAGAGAACCAATGACAGAGTAAAGATTACTATCCATACTTCAAAGCCGGGCGTAATCATCGGAAGAAACGGTGCTGCTATTCAGGAGCTTTCCGCTGTACTTCAGTCTATGTCCGCACAGAAAGTTATGGTAAACATTGAGGAAATTAAGCGTCCTGAGCTTGATTCCCAGCTTGTAGCTGAGGATATTGCTAAGCAGCTTGAAAACCGTATCACCTTCCGTCGTGCTATGAAGAAGGCTATGCAGAACACCATGAGAAGCGGTGCTAAGGGTATCAAGACTTCCTGCTCCGGTCGTTTGGGTGGTGCTGAAATGGCTCGCAGCGAGCACTATCATGACGGTACTATTCCTCTTCAGACATTGAGGGCAGATATTGACTATGGTTTTGCTGAGGCTAACACAACTTACGGCAAGATCGGTGTTAAGGTATGGATCTACAAAGGTGAGGTTCTTCCTGCTAAGAAGACTACTACGGAAGGCGGTGCTAAGTAATGTTAATGCCTAAGAGAGTTAAAAGACGTAAGCAGTTCAGAGGCAGAATGACCGGTAAGGCTATGAGAGGCAACAAGATCACTTACGGTGAGTTTGGTATCGTTGCTATGGAGCCAAGCTGGATCACCTCAAACCAGATTGAGGCAGCCAGAATTGCTATGACAAGATATATCAAGCGTGGCGGTAAGGTTTGGATTAAGATTTTCCCAGATAAGCCTGTTACCGAGAAGCCTGCCGGTACTCGTATGGGTAGTGGTAAGGGTACTCCTGAGCGTTGGGTAGCTGTTGTTAAGCCCGGACGCGTTATGTTTGAGATTGCCGGTGTAAGCGAGGAGGTAGCAAGAGAGGCACTTCGTCTTGCTGTTCACAAATTACCTATTAAGTGTAAGATTGTATCTCGCGCTGACCTCGAAATGGAGGGTAATGAGTAATGAAGAGTAAAAACTATGTTGAGGAACTTAAGGCTAAGACAAATGAGGAGCTTAACGCAGCTCTTGTTGACGCTAAGAAGGAACTGTTTAATTTAAGATTTCAGAATGCTACAAATCAGCTGAGCAATACAGCAAGGATCACTGAGGTTCGTAAGAACATAGCTCGTATCCAGACTGTTATCACTCAGAAGAACAAGGGTATTTGATTGACATAACGGAAGGAGGAAACCTTGGTGGAAAGAAATCTTCGCAAGACCAGAATCGGTAAGGTTGTCAGCAACAAGATAGATAAGACTATCGTAGTTGCTGTTGAGAATAATGTAAGACACCCATTGTATAAGAAGATCGTTAAGACTACCTATAAGCTTAAGGCTCACGATGAGAACAATGAGTGCCAGATCGGTGACCGTGTAAAAGTTATGGAAACAAGACCTTTGTCAAAGGATAAGAGATGGAGACTTGTATCTATAGTTGAAAAGGTTAAGTAATTCCTAAGAACAGGAGGAAATTGAGAATGATTCAGCAGGAAAGCAGGCTGGTTGTTGCCGACAACTCAGGTGCTAAGGAGCTCCTTTGCATAAGAGTACTCGGAGGCTCAACCAGAAGATATGCTAATATAGGCGATGTTATTGTTGCTGCGGTTAAAGACGCAACACCCGGCGGCGTTGTTAAAAAGGGTGAAGTTGTTAAGGCTGTAGTTGTAAGGACTAAGAAGGGCGCTTCAAGACCTGACGGTTCATACATCAAGTTTGATGAAAACGCAGCAGTTATCATCAGAGATGACAAAAACCCAAGAGGTACACGTATATTCGGACCCGTTGCAAGAGAGCTTAGAGAAAAGCAGTATATGAAGATATTATCTCTTGCACCGGAGGTATTATAAGGAGGTAAAACCTGTGAAGATTAAAAAGGGCGATAAGGTTCAGATTATTGCAGGCAAGGATAAGGGTAAGTCCGGTAAGGTACTTGTTGCTGACGCTAAGAACAATAAGGTTATTGTTGAGGGCTGCAATATGGTTTCTAAGCATGTTAAGCCTAGCGCAATGACTACTCAGAGCGGTATCATCACTAAGGAAGCGCCTCTTGACGCCTCCAACGTAATGTACCTTTACAACGGAAAGCCTGCCAGACTTGGTTATAAGGTTGAAGTTGTAAATGAAAACGGCAAGGATAAAAAGGTTAAGCACAGAGTGGTTAAGTCCACAGGCGAAACTATTGATTAATTCCCGAAAGGAGGCAAACTGAACTGTGAACACTTTAAGAGAGTATTATGAGAAGGAAATCGTACCTGCAATGGTAAGTAAGTTCTCATATAAAAATATAATGGAAGTACCCAAGATCGAAAAGATCGTTATCAATATGGGTCTTGGTGAAGCTAAGGAAAACTCAAAGGCTATGGACGGCGCTGTTAATGATATGACTATCATTGCAGGTCAGAAGCCTGTTATCACCAAAGCTAAGAAGTCTATCGCTAACTTCAAGCTCCGTGCAGGTATGCCTATCGGTTGTAAGGTTACCTTAAGAGGAGAGAAAATGTACAGCTTTGCAAACAGACTTATCAATTTAGCACTCCCTCGTGTACGTGACTTCCGTGGCGTAAGCGCTGAGTCCTTCGACGGCAGAGGCAACTACACTCTTGGCGTTAAGGAGCAGCTTATGTTCCCTGAAATTCAGTACGATAAGATTGATAAAATCAGAGGTATGGATATCGTATTCGTAACTACCGCAAAGACTGATGAAGAGGCTAGAGAATTACTTAGATTATTCGGTATGCCATTTAAGAAGTAATAAAGGGAGGACAGAAAATGGCTAAGACATCAATGAAGGTTAAGCAGGGTAGAAAGCCTAAGTTTTCAACACAGAGCTACACTCGCTGCAGAATCTGCGGCAGACCCCATGCTTATTTAAGAAAATTCGGTATTTGTCGTATTTGTTTCCGTGAATTAGCTTATAAAGGTCAAATTCCCGGCGTTAAGAAGGCAAGCTGGTAATAGCCGAAAGGAGGTAAATTAAAATGTCAATGAGCGATCCAATCGCAGATATGCTTACAAGAATAAGAAATGCAAACACTGCTAAGCACAATACTGTAGACGTACCTTCAAGCAAGATGAAAGAGGCTATTGCAAACATCTTGGTTAACGAGGGATATATACAGGGCTTTGAGATAATCGAGGATGGCGTAAAGAAGACTATGCGCATCACTCTGAAATATGGTAAGGATAAAAATGAAAAGGTAATCTCCGGCATTAAGAGAATTTCTAAGCCAGGTCTTAGGGTTTATGCCAATAAGGAGGAGATGCCTAGGGTTCTTGGCGGTTTAGGTACAGCTATCGTATCTACCAACAAGGGCATCATCACAGACAAGGAAGCCAGAAAGCTCGGCGTTGGCGGCGAGATTATTGCTTTCGTTTGGTAATAAGGAGGTAAAGGTAAATGTCACGTATAGGAAAGTTACCTGTTGCCATTCCTGCCGGCGTAGAGGTTAAGGTTGAGGATGGCAATGTGATTACTGTAAAGGGACCTAAGGGTACTCTTACACGTAAGCTCGTAGAGGAAATGGACGTTAAGGTTGAGGGTTCAGAGGTAATCGTAACCCGTCCTAACGACTTAAAGAGAAATAAGTCCCTTCATGGCCTTACCAGAACACTTATCTTCAATATGGTTGAGGGTGTTACTAACGGCTACAGCAAGGTACTTGAAATAAACGGTGTTGGTTACAGAGCAGCTAAGTCAGGCAACAAGCTTACTCTTACACTTGGCTACTCACATCCTGTTGAAATGGTTGACCCTGAGGGTATTACAACCACTGTTGACGGCAACAAGATTACCGTTGCAGGTATCGACAAGGAAAAGGTAGGTCAGTTTGCTGCTGAAATCAGAACTAAGAGACCACCTGAGCCATACAAGGGCAAGGGTATCAAGTATGAAACCGAAACTATCAGACGTAAGGTTGGTAAGACAGGTAAGAAATAATATAAAGGAGTGAAACTCTATGATAACTAAGCCATCGAGAGCTGCTGCAAGAGCTAAGCGTCATTACAGACTTCGTAATCACATCTCAGGCACAGCTGAAAGACCAAGATTGGCGGTATTCAGATCAAATATGCATATCTATGCACAGATTATAGATGATACAGTAGGCAATACAATCTGCTCCGCTTCCACCATGGAGGCTGACGTTAAGGCTAAGCTTGAACATACCAACGATGTTGAGGCTGCTAAGGTTGTAGGCGAAACTGTTGCTAAGAAAGCTCTTGAAAAGGGCATTACTACAGTTGTTTTTGACCGCGGCGGCTATGTATACCACGGCAAGATTCAGGCTCTTGCTGATGCTGCCAGAGAAGCCGGTCTGCAGTTCTAATCAGGAGGGAATGTCGTGAGAAAAATTATAGATGCAAGCACACTTGATTTGCAGGATAAGGTTGTTACAATCAAGAGAGTAACAAAGGTTGTTAAGGGCGGTCGTACCTTCCGTTTTGCTGCGCTTGTGGTTGTAGGCGACTACAACGGTCACGTAGGCGTAGGTCTTGGCAAGGCAACTGAAATTCCTGACGCTATCCGCAAGGGCAAGGATGATGCTATTAAGAATCTTATCTATGTTGAGAGAGATGAAAACAACAGTATTTACCATGAGGTACTCGGTAAGTTCGGCAGCGCAAATGTACTTCTTAAGCCTGCTCCCGAAGGTACCGGTATCATCGCCGGCGGTCCTGCCCGTGCCGTACTTGAGCTTGCGGGTATCAAGAACATCAGGACAAAGTCCATCGGTTCCAACAACAAGAGGAACGTTGTAAATGCTACTATCGAGGGTCTCAGCTCCGTTACTTCTCCAGAGAAGATTGCAAGGCTTCGTGGTAAGACAATCGAAGAAATTTTAGGTTAAGGGGGATATTGAGATGTTAAAGATTACTTTAGTTAAATCTACAATAGGTGCAATCCCTAAGCATAAAAAGACTGTGGCTGCTCTTGGACTTCATAAGCCAAACACAAGCGTTGAGCAGCAGGATACACCTGCTATCAGAGGTATGATCAAGCAGGTAAACCACTTAGTGAAGGTTGAGGAAATATAATATTAGGAGGTGTAACGGCAATGTATTTACACGAATTAAAACCTGCCGAGGGTTCCGTAACTAACGGCTTCAGAAGAGGCAGAGGTCACGGCTCCGGTAACGGCAAGACCGCAGGTAAGGGTCACAAGGGTCAGAACGCTCGTTCAGGCGGCGGTGTAAGACCGGGCTTTGAAGGTGGTCAGATGCCTTTATACAGAAGAATACCAAAGAGAGGCTTTAAGTGCATTAACACTAAGGAAATAGTAGCAATTAACTTATCTCTCTTGAACAGCGTATTTGAAGACGGCGCCGTAGTTGATATAGATGCCCTTAAGGCTAAGGGTCTTGTGAGCCATGTAAGAGATGGCGTTAAGATTTTAGGCAACGGCGAAATTACAAAGAAGCTTACTGTTAAGGTTAATTATTTCAGTGCTTCTGCTAAGGAGAAGATTGAGGCCGCAGGCGGAAAAGCTGAGGTGATTTGATGCTTACTACACTGAGAAATGCATGGAAGATTAAAGAAATCAGAACCAGATTGTTGTACATGCTTTTGATCCTGTTGATTGTAAGAATCGGTACCCACCTTCCCGTACCGGGCGTTGACCTTACGCAGCTTGATTCTGCAAGCGGCGGCACACTTTACAGCCTTATTACAGGCGGTAATTACGGTACTATTTTTGCCATGGGTATCGGACCATACATCAATGCTTCGATTATTATGCAGCTTTTAACTGTTGCTATCCCAAGATTGGAGCAGATTAATAAAGAAGGCGAAGAGGGACGTAAGAGAATAGCGCAGTACACAAGAGTTTGTACTGTCGCTCTTGCTCTCCTTCAGGGCTGTGGACAGGTGTTCACTATAAGGGGCGCTTTTACCAACCCTAACTTCTTTGTTTATGGTGTGGCTCTTTTAGCTATGATCACAGGTACCGTTTTTGTTATGTGGCTCGGTGAGCAGCTTAACGAAAAGGGCATCGGCAACGGTTCTTCGTTTATCATTGCAGCAAACATCCTTTCCGGTCTGCCAAACGGCATTATGAGTATGTATGTGGAAGGCTCCGGCGCAGGTATCATGGGCTGGGTAAAGGTAGCAGTTGTACTCCTTATCCTTCTGGTTGATATGATCTTTGTTATTGTTGTACAGGATGGCGAAAGAAGAATTCCTGTTCAGTATTCAAAGAAAATGGTGGGCAGAAGAATGATGGGCGGACAAACCTCCTTTATTCCTATCAAGGTTAATATAGCAGGCGTTATGTCAATCATCTTTGCTATTTCCCTGCTTCAGTTCCCACAGACCATATATCAGCTGTGGCAGCCTGAGCTTCTGGGTACTATCGTTGCAGTGCTTGATGTAACCACAAGCCCTATAGGTGCAGCGCTTTATGTTATACTTATTTTCTGCTTCACCTTCTTCTATACATCATTCTCCTTTAACCCAATTGAGGTTGCGGAGAATATTAAGAAGAGCGGCGGCTTTATTCCCGGTATCAGACCCGGTAAGCCAACCTCCGATTTTATCCAGACGGTTGTTGACAGGATGTCTTTAATCGGTGCTTGCACATATGCAATTATTGCTCTTATACCTTCTCTTTTCAGTATGGTATTTGGTGTAAACATTGGTTTCGGCGGCACAACACTCCTTATCGTAACGGGTGTTGCTCTTGATATATTCAAGAAGATGGAATCTCAGATGGTAATGCGTCATTACAAGGGATTTCTTGACTGATAATTTTCGGTCGAAATTGCTTTAGATATAATAATAAATCAAGTCGGGAGGCGCACGGCGTCCCCCGATTTGTTCTTTTCTACAACACATATATAAAGGAAGAAACACATCCTGTTATGGGATGGGTTAGGGTTTATGGGTTTCCATTTAAATAACCCAAATACATTTATAAGGAAGTAATATTATGAAGCTTGTTTTGGTAGGTTGTCCGGGTGCGGGAAAAGGTACTCAGGCAGAAAAGCTTTCAAAACATTACGGCATTGCACATATTTCAACAGGTGATCTCTTAAGAGACCAGATAGCAAGAGGTACAGAGCTTGGCAAAAAGGTAAGCAAGATTATGGAAGAGGGCGGTCTTGTATCGGATGAGATTGTTTCTTCAATGCTTGCGGAAAGAATTAAGGATGAGGACTGCAAAAACGGTTATATTCTTGACGGTTACCCACGTAACCTTGCACAGGCAGAGGGACTTGAGGCAATCACAGGTCCTCTTGACAAGGTAATCTGTATAGATGTGGACGACAACGTTATTGTTGACCGTATGACAGGCAGAAGAAGCTGTCCTAACTGCAAGGAAATGTATCACATCAAGTATAATCCTCCAAAGGTAGAGGGTGTATGTGATGACTGCGGTACTAAGCTTGTTCAGCGTAAGGATGATAACGAGGAAACAGTACTTAACAGACTTAAGGTATATCATGAGACAACAGCTCCTCTTATTGAGTATTACAAGGGCAAGGGAATACTTGCAACAGTTAAGGGCGTAGGCGATATCAATGAGATCTTCGCTGAGATATGCAGAGTCCTTGAGGGCTGAAAATGGCAATAAAAATAAAAAGAGAACAGCAGATTAAAAAGATGAGGCTTGCCGGAGAAATAACCGGCAGGACCTTAAATCTGCTTAAAGATAAAATTGTTCCCGGAATTACAACATTTGAGCTTGACAAAATTGCTGAATCGTATATAATGGAATGTGGAGCGTTGCCATCCTTTAAGGGGTACAGCGGTTACCCCGCTTCTATTTGTACATCAATTAATGACGAGGTTGTACACGGTATCCCGTCTAAGGACAGGGTGCTTAAGGAGGGCGATATTATCTCGATAGATGTGGGAGCATATATTGATTCCTTCCATGGAGATGCCGCCCGTACCTTTGCTGTGGGAACTGTTTCACCCGAAAAGCAAAGGCTTATTGCTGTAACCGAGGAAAGCTTCTTTGCAGGTATTAAGTATGCCGCAGCAGGGAATAATCTATGTGAAATTTCATCAGCCATACAGGATACGGTGGAGCGTAACGGCTTCAGTGTTATACGTGATTATGTGGGTCACGGTATCGGCAGGAATTTGCATGAGGATCCCGCAATACCTAACTACCGCAACGGCAGACGAGGACCGGTGCTTAAGCCCGGTATGGTGCTTGCCGTTGAGCCTATGACGGCTATAGGGACTCATAGGGTGCGCGTGCTTTCAGACGGCTGGACTGCAGTTACCAAAGACGGTCTGCCATCTGCGCACTATGAAAACACGGTGCTTATTACCGAAGGAGAGCCTGAGCTTCTAACACTGCTTATTTGAGGTGAACAGATTGTACAGTACAGGTCAGGTTGTTTATTCCAAAAGCGGACGTGACAAGGCAATGCCGTTTATTGTTGTCGGTGTTGAGGAGGATTACGTCTATCTTGCGGACGGCAAGCTGAGAAAGCTTGATAAACCCAAGAAAAAGAAAAAAATGCACGTGCAGCTTTGCAATGATATTATATATGATGTCAAGCAAAAGCTGGATGAAAATCTGTATCTGAATGATGCGGATCTGCGCAAAGCGTTGAAACCCTACAGGCATTAAGTTTCCGATGTATTTTAAGGAGGTATTGCATTGGCTAAAGACAATGTTATCGAAATGGAAGGCACTATTATTGAAAAGCTTCCTAACGCAATGTTCCAGGTGGAACTCGAAAACGGCCACAGAATCCTGGCTCATATTTCAGGTAAACTGCGCATGAACTTTATCAGGATCATTCCCGGCGACAAGGTAAAGGTGGAAATGTCCCCTTATGACCTTACAAAGGGCAGGATTACCTGGAGAGACAAATGAAAGGAGTAATTTAAAATGAAGGTTAGACCATCAGTTAAACCTATGTGTGAAAAGTGCAGAGTTATCAAGAGAAAAGGCTCTGTAAGAATTATTTGTGAAAATCCTAAGCATAAGCAAAGACAGGGTTGATTTTTTAACCATTATTTGCTATACTTAAAGGGTTGTCAGTCAAAATAACAAGCATTTTCATGGTTTTAAGGGGTTATATGCCCCCGCAGGCCTATATTGACGGCAGATTTGGGAAAATAGCGGATTTACAACTTACAGTACCGTATTTTCGCTTGCGGCTGTCCCCGTCTGCTCATTTCCGGCTTATTTTGACTGCAAAAATATAACTATTGATTTTTAAATTTTGCAGGAGGTGCAATAAGTAAATGGCTCGTATTGCGGGTGTAGACTTACCTAGAGAAAAACGTGTAGAAATCGGTCTTACTTATGTATATGGTATTGGCCGTGCAAGCTCTAACAGAATCCTTGCAGAGGCAGGTGTTAATCCTGACACAAGAGTAAGGGATCTGACTGATGATGAGGTTGCTAAGATCCGTGACGTAATTGACAGAACTCAGACTGTAGAGGGTGATCTCAGAAGACAAATCGCTCTTAATATCAAGCGTCTTGTGGAAATCGGATGCTACAGAGGTATTCGTCACAGGAAGGGTCTTCCTGTAAGAGGTCAGAAGACTAAGACCAACGCAAGAACCAGAAAGGGTCCAAGAAGGACTGTAGCTAATAAGAAGAAGTAATTTTTTATTCGATTTGCCTTATTGAATAGGCGTGATTACTCATTATAAGCGGTACTACCGCTTTGATCGTTTGATATTGATTAAGGAGGTTCAATTTAATGGCTAAGAAGACAGTGAAGAAAGCTGCCGGCCGTAGACGTCGTGACAGAAAAGTCGTTGAACGCGGACAGGCTCATATTCAGTCAACATTTAACAATACAATAGTAACTATTACAGACGGTGCCGGCAACGCTCTTTCATGGGCAAGTGCAGGCGAGCTGGGATTCAGAGGTTCCAGAAAGTCTACTCCATATGCTGCTCAGATGGCGGCTGAAAAGGCAGCAGGTGCAGCTAAGGACTACGGTCTTAAGACAGTTGAGGTATTCGTAAAGGGTCCCGGCAGCGGACGTGAGGCTGCTATCAGAGCTCTTCAGGCAGCAGGTCTTGACGTAACTATGATCAAGGACGTTACTCCTGTTCCTCACAACGGCTGCAGACCACCTAAGAGAAGAAGAGTTTAATTTTATATGCCGCCCGGCGGCAAGTTCGTTTTGTTTATTTGATATTTTGTATTATAATACGGAGGTGCTATTAATTAATGGCTAGAGATATGGGTCCTATCCTTAAAAGATGCAGATATTTAGGCATCGAGCCTGCTGTTCTCGGTTCTTCCAAGAAGGCAAGCAAGCGTAAGAGAAATATGCGTAAGTTAAGCGAGTACGGTACACAGTTAAAGGAAAAGCAGAAGGTTAAGTTCATTTACGGCGTACTTGAAAAGCAGTTCAGAAACTACTACAAGAAAGCCGACAGAATGAGTGGTATCACAGGTGAAAACCTTCTTCAGCTCCTTGAACTCAGACTTGATAATGTAGTATACAGACTTGGTCTTGGTCGTACAAGGAAAGAAGCAAGACAGATTGTTCGTCACAATCTTATCACTTTAAACGGTAAAAAGGTAAACATCCCTTCACTTCAGGTTAAGGTAGGCGATGTAATCGAGGTTAAGGAGAGCAAGAAGGATCTTCAGAGATTCAAGGATGTTCTCGATGTAACAGGTTCAAGGATTGTGCCTGAGTGGCTTACTGCCGATCAGGAGGCACTTAAGGGCACAGTAAACGCTCTTCCTAAGAGGGAGCAGCTTGACCTGCCTGTAAATGAAACACTCATTGTCGAGTTGTATTCCAAGTAATACAATAAGGACAGTATTGAGATGGCTGTATCCCTTTGGGTTTGCAGCCGAGGGATGACTCCCTTAAAAATGTATCGTAAACGTTTATTTTGGATAACCGAGCCAAGGGAGGTTGGACTGAGTGTTTGAATTTGAGAAACCTCGTATAGAGATTACTGAAAACGATGGTAGATATGGCTGTTTCGTAGTGGAGCCTCTTGAAAGAGGCTACGGTACTACCTTGGGTAACTCCTTAAGGAGAATTTTGCTTTCATCCCTGCCCGGCGCAGCAGTAAGCAATGTTAAAATCGACGGTGTAGTACACGAGTTCAGCACTATCCCCGGCGTTAAGGAAGATGTAACCGAGATTATTTTAAATCTCAAGAATCTTGCTATTAAGAGCAATACCGAAAGCCGTGAGCCTAAGCTTGCCTATATTGATTTTACAGGCGAAGGTGAGGTAAAGGCTTCGGATATTAAGGTTGATTCAGATATAGAAATTTTAAATCCCGACCAGCACATAGCAACACTCAGCGGCGGTCCGGACAGTAAGCTCTTTATGGAGATTACTATTACAAAGGGTCGTGGCTATGTAGAGGCTTCCAAGAATAAAAGACCGGATCAGCCTCTCAGGATGCTGCCTGTTGACTCACTTTACACCCCTGTTACAAGGGTAAACTTTAAGGTTGAGGATACACGTGTAGGTCAGATTACAGACTATGACAAGCTTACCTTTGAGGTATGGACAAACGGTACCATCACTCCCGATGATGCCGTAAGCCTCGGCGCTAAGATACTTACAGAGCATCTTAATCTCTTTGTGGATCTTTCTGACAGTGCAAAGAATGCCGAGATACTTGTTGAAAAAGAAGTTGGTACCAAGGAAAAGGTGCTTGAGCTTTCCATTGAGGAGCTTGATCTTTCAGTAAGAAGTTACAACTGTCTTAAGAGAGCAGGTATCAATACCGTTGAGGATCTGGCTAACAAGACTGAAGACGATATGATGAAAGTACGTAACTTAGGACGTAAGTCCCTTGAGGAAGTGCTTAATAAGATGGCTGAGCTTGGCTTAAGCTTAAGCCCCAGTGAAGAATAATTAAGGAGGACTAGTAATGAGCGGATACAGAAAGCTTGGTCGTACATCAAGCCAGCGTAAGGCTTTATTGCGCAACCAGGTGACTAATTTGTTATATCACGGCAAGATTACCACTACCGAAGCTAAGGCTAAGGAGATCAGGTCTATTGCCGAAAAGCTTATCACACTTGCAGTTAAGGAAAAGGATAACTTTACAGAGGTAGAGGTTACCGCTAAGGTTCCTAAGAAGGACGAAAACGGCAAGAGAGTTAAGAAGGATGAAAACGGTAAGAGAGTTACTGTTTTTGATGAGGTTACCAAGACCATCAAGAAGGATAACCCAAGCAGACTTAACGCAAGAAGAAAGATGCTCAGCGTGCTTTATCCTGTAGTTGCTGTACCTGCTGACGGCAGAAAGGTAAGAAGCAACACAGTTAATGTGGATATGGCTAAGATGATGTTTGAGGAAATCGCACCTAAGTACGCAGGTCGTAACGGTGGTTATACTCGTATGATCAAGTGCGGTGCAAGACGTGGTGACGGTGCTGAAACCGTTATTATCGAGCTTGTATAATTTCGGAATGTTTTAATAACGTATTTAAAGGGCTGTGTGTTATGCATAGCCCTTTTTGCTGTGAAAAGTACTATGCAAAAATGTATAGGTTTTGGCAAAGCCTATGTGTAACCCCTTTTTTCGCTATCGTAACATAAATTTACTATTTTCTTTTTCCCTTAATCCCAAAAAGGGATTCCTACTTTTCTGCGAGAAAAGTAGGCAAAAGCGCCGCTTTTCCGAGGCGCGGAGCACGGCTTAGGGGCGAGAACGCCGCCCCTAAGAACCCTTACTTTGCCCCTAGAGCATTTGTACCGATTTTCTTAACGCCGCCTGTTTTATAGGCGGCTAAAAATCATTACAAATGCTTTTGTTGAGACTTTAGGAAGATGTTATTGTTAGCTTGTCTTAGTTTATCGGTAGAACAGATGAAAATCTTTAAGCAAATGGTTTATGTTAATTTTTATTTGTCAAAACCTATACTTAATTGAAAAGTTCAAAAATAAATTTATCTGCGTTAAGAAGCTTTAGCAGATACAAAATTTATTTTCATTTGTATCAATTAAGCATAATAAAATAAAATTTAATGTTGTATGCTTATGTTTTTTATGTTAAAATGTTATGGTAAGCTTTATTTATCAGAAGGAAAGTGAGCCGATATTATGAAAAAATTACCTAAGGAAATATATATACTGGGCGGATTTGCCGTCCTTCTCTGCCTGATTATAGTTGTTATATCTTTCTCGGGCGGAGGTGATGCACAAAGTAATAATTCAGCTGATGCACAACAGCAGGTCACCAATGCGGTTGAGGTTACTACCGAGCCTACAGCCGCCGATGTTGAGGCAATAGCCTTGCCTGATAAATCTGAATTTGCCCAGATACTTGGATTTGAGCCTGCACAGGTTGACAGACTTACGGATCTTTATGTGCTCAGATATGTATTTACTACAGATACAGGTGTGGAGTATTACTATCAGCAACATCTGGCAGCTAACGGTCAAAGGCTTATTCTTAAGATTGATAAGATGAGCGAAGATGAGTACAATGCTTCTCTGCCTGCCGAGTCTGTTGCTCAGCACGTGGAAATAGACGGAAGAGATGCAGTCTTTGCCGATCGTTGGCTTTATAAGGTACCCGAGGGAGAAGACCCGGGAGAAGGGGTACTGGCAATGGAGAAAGAAGGCACAGCTGTAATTTCAGTGGGCGGCATATACAAAGAGGCGTCACAGCTTCAGACCCTTGATTGGTACGAAAACGGATGCAGATATGAGTTGTATTGTGATTTTATGAACGTGACAATTGAAGAAATGACAGAGTTTGCTGAATATTATTTTGAAAATGCACAGTAAACAGTGAAGTTTGAGAGATAAAAATATATTTTATGCAATTATCTGACAATTAAATTTTGCCTTGGATTACGCTTTTATCCTCCTAATCTATGTTAAAGTTGCCAATATTACCATAGATTAGGGGGTTTTTATTGTGCTAATTAATAAATCGTGAATTTTAAGAGAGTTTTTCTTGCTTTTTATGCGGTTTAGTGATAATATTATAAGTGATATAGCTAAATGCTTATGATAAAGTGCCGCAGAAGGGACTTGTTTAAGTTATGAAATATTCTGCCCCGTAAGCTGCACTTTGATATATATCGGTTTTATATACGGATATAGATATTAATTTAAGGAGGCTAATTTATGAAGAACCCCATTGTAAGTAAAATGGTTCTTCCTCAGTGTGTTACCGATATTTTAAATGCGGTGCCTGAGGTTATTGTACCTGAAAGCAGAGAGCACCTTTTTGATCTCTCATACGGCGGAAAGGGCAATAAGACCTTTGATGTAAACTTTGACGTAAACGGAAAATCTGTTCGTGAAGCTTATGTAACAAGATGTAAGAACGGTATGGTTATCAATTTTGATGACAAGGCAATGCGCCGCCGTGACCCTAACTCTATGGTAATTGCGGATCATCTTCCTACAGATAAACCAACCTATGAGGAAAGATTCGGTATACCTTTTGACAGTGTACGTGAGGAAACTTTTGAATGGCTTAAGGAGAGAGAATCACTTATAGCATTACCTTTCTATGCAGGTAACGAGGATCTTAAGCTCGGTTATCCATGTATTGCCATAGTACCTACCAACGCTGCATGCTTTGCGGCCATGCTTGCGGATATGCAGTGCTTTATTCCGGCAGATAAGGTACCTAACTTCTTTAAGCCAAAGGGAATTATATATGTGGCTCCACCTTTCCGTCACACTCATTTTGAAGGAAAGCAGGTTGTAGTACATAACCGTATGTACGATATGCAGGAAGTATTCAGCTACAACCTCTATCCCGGTCCATCAGCCAAGAAGGGTGTTTACAGTATCCTTCTTAATATAGGCGAGCAGGAAAAGTGGGTAACTCTCCATGCATCAACAGTAAAGATCATTACTCCATATGAGTTGGAGCTTACTATTATGCACGAGGGTGCTTCAGGCGGCGGTAAGTCTGAGATGACTGAGCCTTTCCACAGAGAGCCTGACGGTCGTCTGCTTCTTGCCACAAACACAATTACAGGTGAAAAGACTCTTGTAAATATTGCGGATACATCCGAGCTTCATCCTGTAACCGATGATATGGCACTTGCTCATCCAAGTCTTCAGAACGACAGCAAGAAGCTTGTTGTTGCTGATGCTGAAAACGGTTGGTTCCTTAGGGTAAACCATATTGAGCATTACGGTACAGAGCCTGAAACAGAGGCAGCTACCATCCATCCAAAGCAGCCTCTTATCTTCCTTAATATGCAGGCAGTTCCCGATTCTACCTGCCTCATTTGGGAGCATATAGAGGATGAACCGGGTGTACCTTGCCCTAATCCAAGACTTATTATGTCAAGAAGACTTAAGAATAATATCGTAAGCGGTGCTGTTGAGGTTGATGTAAGAAGTTTCGGTGTTCGTACTCCACCTACAACCAAGGATAACCCTAACTACGGTATTATAGGTCTTTTCCATGTACTTCCACCTGCACTTGCATGGCTTTGGAGACTGGTTGCACCACGTGGTTTTGCTAATCCTTCTATTATAGACAACTCAGGCAATGCCCTTAAGAGTGAAGGCGTTGGTTCTTACTGGCCATTTGCTACAGGTAAGAAGGTTGATCAGGCTAATCTGCTCCTTGACCAGATCTTAAGCACACCTTCTACAAGATACATCCTTATACCTAACCAGTACATCGGCTGCTATAAGGTAGGTTTTGCAGGTCAGTGGGCTACAAGAGAGTACCTTTCAAGAAGGGGCGGCGCTAAGTTCAGACGTGAAATGCTTGATGAGGCAAGATGCCCAATCCTTGGTTACGCTCTTAAGTCTATGAAGATTGACGGAAACGACGTACCTAAGGGTCTTTTACAGGTAAATGAGCAGGAGAGAGTAGGCAACGAAGGTTACGATGCAGGCGCTAAAATCCTTACTGATTTCTTTAAGGAGCAGCTTGTTCAGTTCGATACTTCTTCGCTTGAGCCTCTTGGTCATCAGATTATTCAGGCTTGCCTTGACGATGCTTCTGTTCAGGATTACTACGATCTCATTCCTAAGCTTTGATTTATCTAAGGCTGATTTGTTTTAGGGAATGTAAAAAAGTGCATAAGAAAATACTTGCATCTAATGCAAAAAAAATTACACTTTTTTTAATAAAAACTTAAAAATAGTTTGACATTCACTAAAATATGCAATATAATGTAAAAAGACTAAGGCGTTAGGATTAAATGAATATCTTAACGCCTTTAATTATTTAATGAATATCTTAAGGAGGGGTTTCTTGATGAAAAAGAAATTGATGGCGTTGACCTTAGTATCCGCAATGGCGTTTTCGGCTGTACTTTCCGGCTGTGGCGGTTCGGGGGAAGAGTCGGCAGATGCGGGCAATACGATTAAAATAGGTGTATTTGAGCCTATAACAGGCAGTATGGCTGCCGGCGGAGCTATACAGATTGAGGGTATTGAGCTTGCTCATTCCGAAAGACCTACCGTTACAATAGGCGGAGAGGAATATAATGTAGAACTTGTGCAGGCTGATAACAAGTCAGATAAGGTTGAGGCTGCTAATGCCGTTACTAAGCTGATTGAGGAAGATGAGGTAGCAATTATCCTTGGTTCTTATTCTTCAACTCCTTCTCTCGGTGCATATGACGTTGTAAAAAACGGTGATGTTGCGGCTATCGGTCTCAGTTGTACAAATCCTGCCGTAACAGCGGGCAATGACAACTATTTCAGAATTTGCTTTACAGACCCTTATCAGGGACAGGTAATGGCTAACTATGCTTACAATACTCTTGGTGCAAGAACCGCTGCTGTTACAACAGAGCAGGGCAATGACTATTCCGTAGGTCTTGCACAGTACTTTAAGGAGTCATTTGAAGAGCTTGGCGGTACAGTATACGAGGCGGCTTATCAGACAGGCGATCAGGACTTTAACGCACAGATAACAAGTCTTAATGCAAACAATCCCGATGTGTTCTTTGTACCCGGTAACTTCACTGAGGCAGCTATGTTTATCAAGCAGGCAAGACAGGCTGGCGTAACAGCTACCATGCTTGGCGGTGATACATATGAGGTTCAGGAATTTATTGACGTGTGCGGTGCACAGGAGGCAGAGGGCGTTCAGTTCTCAGCTCTCTTTGACCCAGAAGCTGATCTTACTCCTCTTACACAGGAGTTCGTTCAGAACTACAGGGATAACAATGACGGACAGGATCCTGCAAGTGAAACGGCACTTGGTTACGATGGTTATAATATAGCTTGTGATGCTATTGAGGCAGCTAACTCAACAGATCCCGTAGCTATCAGGGATGCACTTGCTGCTATCGACTTTGTAGGTGTTACAGGTGAGGTTCAGTTCGATGAAAACGGTGATCCTACAAAGGAGGCTGTTATCAAGGAAGTACAGGACGGAAAATTTGTACTGAAGGATCAGGCAGGTATTGCTGAGTGATCCTTAAAGTGAATTATTAAGGCTAACAGCGGCCGCAAGGGGGATGTTTTTTACATTCCCCCTTTGTGCCGTTTGACATATGCCTGTATCTCAAAGCATTGACGGCAGCCTGCTTTGAAATACATACATCTGTATGTTAAATTATTTGAAAGGGTGATAAAAATGAGTTGGTTTGTATTGCCTACGGGTGATGTGCTGGCGCAGCAGCTTTGCAACGGTCTGCTGCTGGGCAGTCTGTTTGCTCTTGTGGCGGTGGGCTATACCATGGTTTACGGTATATTAAGGCTCATCAACTTTGCTCATTGCGATATATTTATGATGGCTATGTACATAGCGTTTTTTACCGTTGCCGACGATTACAGAATGTGGGGCTTGAGCTTTATATTGGTTATTGTTGCTACAGCAGCTTTGGGTGTTTTACTTGAAAAGTCGGCTTATGCTCCTCTCAGGCGGCAGAATGCTCCTAAGCTTTCAATGCTTATTTCGGCCATAGGTGCCTCCTATTTTCTGGAAAACCTTGCAACGGTTCTATTTACGGGAAGACCTAAGACTTTCCCACAGATTCCTTTTTTTGTGGATATGATGCAGATAGGTCCGGTAAGACTTCAAAGACTTGCCATTATTGTACCTATTGTAACCATAGTACTTATGGTGGTATTGGTTTTGCTTATCAATAAGACTAAGAGCGGTATGGCTATGAGGGCAGTATCCAAGGATCTGGAAACAGCCAAGCTTATGGGTATCAATGTTAATGCTACCATATCCTTTACCTTTGCAATAGGTTCCGCTATTGCGGCTGTGGGTGCTATCCTTTGGGGACTTAAGTATCCTCAGATTTCCCCTCTTGTAGGTGTTATGCCGGGACTTAAGTGCTTTATTGCAGCTGTTATCGGTGGTATAGGCAATGTCAAGGGTGCTGTTATCGGCGGTGTGCTGCTTGGTTTTATTGAGGTTATGGCAGTTACCTTCTGCCCATCCATATCGGCATACAAGGATATATTCTCATTTGTATTGCTTATAGTTATACTTCTGTTCAGACCTAACGGTATTATCGGCGAAAAGCTTGCCGAGAAAGTCTAAGGAGGTGCGGTAGTATGACTAAGAGTGAACATAGAAAAAGAAATACAATACTTAATCTTATTATGCTTGCGGCGCTTATCGGTTTCCTTGTCTGGGGACAGGAGGGTGACGGCTTTGGTACATACAACAGACGTATATTTATGACATGCTGTACCTATGCTATCTGCGCACTTTCCATGAATATGGTAAACGGCTTTACGGGACTTTTCTCACTGGGTCAGCCGGGTTTTATGGCTATCGGTGCCTATGTTGTTGCTATCCTTACGGTAAGTCCTGAGGATAAAAGGGCAATCTATATGATAGAGCCTATTTCTGATTTTATGGCAAACCTTCAGGCTCCGTTTTTCCTTGCACTTATTATAGGCGGTCTGATTGCAGCCTTGTTTGCCTTTTTGATAGGATTCCCTGTGCTCAGGCTTAAGGGAGATTATCTTGCCATAGCTACACTTGGATTTTCCGAGATAATAAGAATATGTATTACCAATATGCAGGGAATTACAAACGGTCCTACAGGTATTAACCGCATCCCAAATGATTATATGAATATGTATGTAGTCTGTGGAATACTTGCCCTTATTGTGGCGTTTATGATTGCTTTTATGAAGACCAGCTACGGCAGGGCTATGCTTGCTATCCGTGAGGACGAAGTGGCTGCCCAGGCTATGGGTATCAATCTGTTTAAGAATAAAATGCTTGCATTTGTGCTGAGCGGCTTTTTTGCAGGTGTAGGCGGCGGTTTGCTTGCTTCCCTTGTAGGCGCTATAGGTCCCGACCAGTTTAAGTTTACCGTAGCTTATGATATTTTGCTGATGGTGGTACTGGGTGGTCAGGGTTCCGTAACGGGTACCGTTGTGGGTGCTTTCATAGTCAGGATCGCCCTTGAAAAGCTCCGTTTCCTTGATGAGCCTATTGACTTCGGCTTCTGGGAATATCCCGGTATCGGCGGTATGCGTATGGTTGTATTCTCAGCCTTGCTTATGCTTGTTATCATTCTTTGGCGTCGTGGTATTTTCGGCAACAAGGAATTCAGCTGGGACAGCTTTTTCGCCTTTTTCCAAAGGCTCTTTGCCAGATTTAAGAAAAAGGGGGTTGCTGAATAATGGCTTTGCTTGAAACTAAAGACGCTACGATACGTTTCGGCGGACTTGTAGCTGTCAATCTTCTTAATATAGAGGTAAACGAGGGTGAAATAGTAGCTATTATCGGACCTAACGGTGCAGGTAAAACTACAGCGTTTAACCTTATTACAGGTGTGTATGAGCCAACCGAGGGCGAGATTCTGCTGAACGGTAAACGTATCAACGGCAAGCGCCCGGATGAAATAGCTAAGCTGGGTATTGCACGTACCTTCCAGAATATAAGGCTTTTTAAGGACTTGACCGTACTTGAAAATGTGCTTATAGCAACTCATCTGAATATAAAGACAGGTCTTTTCTCCTCCGTGCTTAAGCTGCCGAATGCACGTAAAGAGGAAAAGGAAATGATAGACTTTGCCCTTTCTCTGTTAAGGGAAACGGGTCTTGAACAGTATAAGGATGACATTGCTTCAAGCCTGCCTTACGGTCTGCAAAGGCGCCTTGAAATAGCCCGTGCACTGGCTACCAAGCCACATATCCTCCTGCTTGATGAGCCTGCTGCCGGTATGAATCCTAAGGAAAGTGAGGATCTTACTTCTTTTATTAAGGAAATAAGGGATAAGTTTAACCTTACTATACTGCTGATTGAGCATCATATGCAGCTTGTTATGGATATTTCCGACAGAATATATGTGCTGGAATACGGCATTACAATCGCTAAGGGTGTACCCGCCGAGATCCAGTCCAACCCTGTAGTTATCAAAGCATATCTTGGAGAGGGGGATTAATTGGTGCTTGAAATAAAAAACTTAAAGGTTAAGTACGGCGGTATAGTTGCACTTAACGGCATAAATATGACTATCCCCGATGGCAAAATCGTTACCCTTGTAGGTGCAAACGGTGCAGGCAAATCAACTACCCTGCGCTCAATTACCAAGCTGGTTACTCCTGCAGAGGGAAGTATCACCTATGACGGCAAGGAACTTACCACAATGTCCACACAGGATATAGTTAAGCTGGGCATTACCCTTGTTCCCGAAGGTCGTCACGTATTTGCGGATATGACGGTTGAAGAAAATCTTAAAATCGGTGCTTACCTGCGTAAAGATAAGCAGAATTTAAGGCAGGAAATAGAGTTTATCCATGAAATGTTCCCTATACTTAAAAAGAGGTCGGGACAGCTCAGCGGTACACTCTCCGGTGGTGAGCAGCAGATGCTTGCTGTAGGTCGTGCCCTTATGAGCAAGCCTAAGCTGCTTATGATGGATGAGCCTAGTCTTGGTCTTGCACCCCTTGTTATTAAGGATATTTTTGAAATAATTAAAAAGGTTAATAAGGAACAGGGCATGACTATCCTCCTTATTGAGCAGAACGCTAATGCGGCTCTTAAGATTGCCGATTACGGTTATGTTATGGAAACAGGTACTATTGGACTTGAGGGCACCGGCGAGGAGCTGCTTGCCAATGAAAGGGTCAAGGAGCTTTATCTGGGTAAAAGTAAATAAAGGTTACGTAAAAAGCGGCATTGCCTTCAAAGTAAAATGAAAGTAATGCCGCTTAATTATTTATCTGTTTCAAAGGTATATTCACAGTGATTTTGTATATCAAAGGTTGTGAAATATTTTTCTTCCATGGGGATCCATTTCGTTTGAAAAGCATTTAACGCTGTCTTGCCGTTACGCTTTTCTATACGCCTTAGTTGTTCTTCGGGACTAACTGACAGAAAAATATGTATGTCATAATATTTCCACAGCTCGGGATGACAACTGTATGAGCCTTCAACAACAGTAATATTTTTAGGGTTAATGTAAATCGGCTCTGCAAAGCTAAGGGTATGGCAGTCATAGGGACGGTAGGAGAAGGATTTGCCTTCCTTTAAAGGTATCAGTACTTCTTCCTTAAACCGTTCATAGTCAACATTTCCCCCTGCTTCCTTTAATCGTTCTTCTGTACGCTGTTCTTTTCTCAGAAAAAAATGATCCATATGTATTATATTGCAGTTAAGTTCCTTTTGCAGCATTGCAGCGATGGTGGTTTTTCCCGAGGCGGCTCTGCCATCTATTGCAATGAGCAGGGGATAATCTGTTATTTTATTTATTGCAGGCAGCAGTGTACTGAGAATATCTTCCGTCATTGTTTTTTCTCCGTATTAATTACGGCAGTATGCTGTTTTTTGAACTTTACAAGACCGGTTCTGTTAAGTTCAAGCATAATCACCGGGATAAGTATGAGCTGAAGTATTATACCGGGAACAGCATTTAAAAATGCCCCTGCCATAAACATCTGCCAAGTAAATCCGCTTCCGCTTAAACCAAGTAATATTATTTGTACTATGCCCCAAACCGCACGTCCTGCCGCCATAGCGGCAATCATAGAACGATAGAGGGAAATAATACACTGCCAGCGTGAGCGGTTGTATAAAAAACCGATAATAAATCCATAGGTCATCAGTTCAAATGACATTGATATACCTGTAGGAAAAATTATTGGCATACCGAAGATGGAATATCTCAAAAGGGGTAGTATAAAGCCTACGATTGCACCGTACTGCCAGCCGCATATTAAGCCGCAAAGGAATACGGGTATATGCATTGGCAGCAGCATATTGCCTATCTGTGGTATTTGCCCCGTAAACAATGGCAGTACCAGACCGATGGCAAGGAACATAGCTGCCAAAGTCATATTTTTAACGTTTTTACTCATATTATCCTCTCCTTATTCATCAACACTGACAAGGTTATAGGTACGGCTTCCGAGTCCGATTTGTTCGGCGTGTTCCAAAGTGTGAAGACCGTTGCGGGATTCGATTCTTTCAACAAGGGAAGCCCCATCCCCATCCTGTTGTTCATATACAAGGTCGATACAAGCCTGATCCAATGCAACAGGGTCCGTTGAAGCCAGTATACCTATGTCGTGCATATCAGGTTCGGCAGGATTGCCGTCACAGTCACAGTCCACCGACAGACGGTTCATTACATTGACATATGCTATGTTTTCACCGTTATTTAAGTAATCGGATACGGACTTGCCTGCCTCAGCCATGGACTCAAGAAATGGATCCTGCTCGCCGCCCCATGGGTCGGTGCTGCTCTCCCCTGCGCTGTGGATAAGGCACTTACCCTCTGTTGAGCCGAGTCCGATGGAAATATTCTTTATAGCGCCGCCGAAGCCTGCCATTGCATGACCTTTAAAGTGGGAAAGCACTAAGTAGGAGTCATAATCGGCAAAGTGAGCACCCACAAGGTTTTCTTTAAGCTGAGTGCCGCCTTCAACGGGCAGGCTCATTGAACCATCTTCATCTAAGATTCGGAAGTCGGCTATTGCCGTAAATCCGTGGTCTTCCGCTACCTGATAGTGCATGGCTGTTTCCGCACGGGAACCGCCGTAGGCTGTGTTGCACTCCACTATGGTGCCGTCAACGGACTGTACCAGATCTTTAATAAGGTCGGGATCAAGGTAATTGCTGGCAGGAGGTTCTCCCGTGGAGAGCTTAACCGCAACATTTCCCTCGGGTGTCCAGTTGAGTGCACCATATACTGCCATTAATCCTTCGGGACTTATGTCGGTGGTCATATATACAACGGGAGAAGCGGTATCTGCCGCATCTTTATTTTCCGTACTCTCTTGTGAAGAGGTGGTGTTTTCGGTTGTTTCCGTTGTACTTTCGGTAGTTGTGGTGGTTTCGGGAATCAGAATATCCCCTCCACAGCCCGATAAAAGCGTGGATGTAACTGCAAGTGATGTAACAAGTGAAATGATCCTGTTATTAATCATAGCAAAGCCTCCTTTAAATTGCGGATTTCCCCTCCCATATATTGTTCACTGAAAAATATATTCCCTTATTACTATTATAAAGCCTTGTTTATAAGATTGCAATTATAATAAAATGTTTACTCATTAATTAGAGCTAATTCTCTTTATTGTTGACTTAAAAAAATGTTTTTGTTATCATAGTGAAAAACGTGTCTTAGGTCAAGGCTTTATTTATTAATGTAAAGCAACTTTATTTTAGCTTGAAAGGATGATGCATATGTTCAGAAAAATGCGAAGGCATAAACAGGAGCTTTCAAAGGAAATGTGTGAGAAAATTTTGCTTAAGGGGACATCAGGGGTTCTGGCGGTTTTGGGTGATGATGATTATCCCTATGCGGTTCCTCTCAGCTATGTATATGAAGATGGTAAAATATTTTTCCACAGTGCAAGGTCGGGACATAAGATTGACGCCGTAAGGCGAAATGAAAAGGCTTCATTTTGTGTTATAGATCAGGATGAAATCGTACCGGAGGAGTATACCACCTATTTCAGAAGTGTGATAGCTTTCGGTAAAATACGCATTATGGATGATGAAGATGAAAAGAGAAGTGCAATAGAAAGGCTTGCTCTTAAATATGCTCCCATGGATAGTGCCGAAGGGCGTAAAAGGGCTGTTGATAAGGACTATAATGCCCTTTGTATGCTCTGCCTTGATGTAGAATATATGAGTGGGAAAGAGGCTATTGAGCTGGTCAGGAAAAGATAAGAAATTAAATTTAACAAAATTACAGAATATAACAAAAGCGGCAAATTGATTTTGCCGCTTTAACTATATACGTATTATTCTTTTTACTCCGTAGCGTGGAGCTACATACATATTTACATCTCCGCCTACAACTACGCCTTCTGCCTCGAGTTTGCCCTTTACGGTTTCAAAGGCGAGCATAGGGGTATTATTTTCGTTGCTTAAGTGACCTAAGAATATATACTTAAGGGTATCGGTGATGATATCTCCAAGAATCTTTCCGCAGTTGTCGTTGCTCAGGTGTCCGAAGTCACTCAGCACCCTTTGTTTAAGAGGATATGGATAAGGTCCGCTTTTAACCATATTAACATCGTGATTACTTTCAATAAGCAGTATATTACTGTCTTTTATATTTTCCTTAACTTCGTCTGTAATGTGTCCTATGTCTGTGGCAACGGTTATTTTTGCACTGCCGTCGGTAATGCTGTAACCCACAGGCTGGGCGGCATCATGTGGTATGGCAAAGGGCTGTATCATAAGGTCATTTATCATCAATGTTTCGCCGCTGTAAAGGGCGTTTTTGTTGGAGGGCTTAATACGTCCCACCTTTTCGGGCATATTTTCCCAGGTGCCCTCTGTTGCATACACGGGTATGTCATACCTGCGGGACATAATGCCTACGCCGTCTACATGGTCGTTATGCTCATGGGTTACCAGCAGAGCGTCAATGTCATAGCCTGTAAGCGACAGCTCGTTAAGCCCTGCTTCAATGCGTTTGCCGCTTAAGCCCGCATCTATGAGCAGCCTTGTATGTGACGAGGCAACATATATACAGTTTCCGCTGCTGCCGCTTGCTATACTTGCAAATTCCAGTTTCATCTTTGTACCCTTACTCTTTCAATATCTGCGCCTATGGCACGGAGCTTATATTCAATCTTTTCATAGCCCCTGTCAATATACTTTACATTACCGATACGAGTTTCACCCTTAGCGGCAAGTCCTGCAATTACAAGTGCCGCTCCTGCCCTAAGGTCTGTTGCGTTTACCTCGTTGCCCACAAGACAGTCAACGCCTTTGATGGTTGCAACCCTGCCGTCTATACTTATGTCACAGCCCAGTCTGCGGAGCTGATTAACATATTGGAAACGGTTTTCCCATACATTTTCCGTTAATGTGCTTGTGCCGTGTGCCTTGGAAAGCAGAGCTGACATCTGAGGCTGAAGGTCGGTTGGAAAGCCCGGATATGTCATTGTTTTAACATTTACAGCTTTTAAATTGCCGTCGGATATAACCTCGATATAGTCATCTCCCTCTATTATTTTACAGCCCATTTCCTCCAGCTTGGCTGAGAGGGAGTCCATATGCTTCGGAATAACATTGCGTACCGTTACATCGCCGCCGCAGATGGCAGCCGCTATCATATAGGTGCCTGCCTCAATCTGGTCGGGTATTATCATATATTCGGCACTGCTAAGCTCTTCTACGCCCTGTATCCTTATTACATCGGTACCTGCGCCCCTTATCTTCGCTCCCAGCATATTAAGGAAGTTAGCCGTATCCACTATATGGGGTTCCTTTGCCGCATTTTCAATGACGGTTGTACCCTCTGCGGTGGAAGCTGCAATCATAAGGTTAATTGTTGCGCCGACAGAGGCGGTATCCAGAAATATATTTGCACCGTGAAGTTTATCTGCTTTAAGACGTATAATATCTCCGCCGTTTTCTTCTATAACTTCCGCTCCCATAGCACTGAAACCTTTTAAGTGCAGATTAATGGGACGTGAACCGAAGTTGCAGCCTCCGGGGGTTGCAACCACTGCCTGTCTGAAACGTCCCAGCAGTGCACCCATAAGGTAGTATGAGGCTCTCATTCGTCTCACGGCATCTCCAGTTGCCTCCCATCGGTCTACCTTGGTGGAATCAATCCTGAGTGTTCTTTCATCAAGGAAATCGCATACCGCACCAAGTGAATTAAGGGTGCTGACAAGACCGGCAACGTCTTCTATACAGGGTAAATTTTCTATTATGGAAACCCCTTTTGCCGTAATGGCAGCGGGTATGATTGCAACTACTGCGTTTTTGGCGCCGCTGACGGCTACCTCTCCCTTAAGCCGCCGTTGACCACGTATTACTAACTGCTCCATTAAACTTTAGCACCTCTCAAGCTTTACATTTACTCTCTATCAATTGATTATACCACTAAAATACCAATATTTAAAGCCCTTTTTGTGGGTTTTCGTAAAAATATGCCGTTACCTATGTAAGGGAAACGAAATGCCTACATGCAAACAGATTTTATGAAAATGCATTAAAAACGGCTGTCGTACTTGCGGCAGCCGTATATCATCGAATTATAAACTGACTATTGTGTAATTATTTCTTTTTCGTTCCCTGCGCATAGGTAATAATAACAGCTAGCCTCTTTCTTGTCAAGTCTGTAAAGGCTGTTACAGGGTCAAATTTTTTCTGCATTGATGTGATTTGATCGTTATAACTGCTGTCGGAACTTTCTTTTGTATAGTCGGTAACATAATACAGCTGTATAATATCGCCATCGGAAAGCTTAATACTGCCCATACTTGCTTCTGGCTCCCTGCCGTTTATGCTGTATTTCCAGCCGCTGTTTACACCCATATCAAACTCGTACAGAAGATGGGAACTGTCCTCGCCGATAGCGGAAATATATATGCTTTCTTCATCACCTGTGGCGGCATATGTCAGTCCTTGATTGTCAAGGGCAGCTTTCACTGCCGTCCATACGCTTGAGCCTGCGTATACGCTTACCGTGTCAGTAAAATCAAAGGCGTAACAGGGTTCTTCCAGTGTTGATACGGTTACGCTTATGCTGATGCGCTTGGTGCTGCTTCCGCCTCCTCCGCCCGGACGATTTGAGACGGCTTCGGTGGTTGTTTCGGTTGAAGCGGCGGTTTCGGCGGTTGGCTTGGCAGAAGTTGTTTCGGTAATTGTTATTTGTGCCGAGGTACTGATTTCTGTTGTACTTTCGGCAGTGCTTTCTTCGGCAGCGAAAGAGGTACTTTCGGTGGTACTTTCTATGGCAGCGGTTGTGCTTTCGGTAGAGGGAAGGTCAATGCTGCCTCCACCGAAACGGAATATATAAACTTTGTTTTCTCCGTTAAGCTGCCTTTTTACGGACACCATGGCTCTGAATGCCTGTTCCGTTGAAAGTGAATTGTGCCGTGTGTTTGTAAAGCCGAAGGTATAGTCCTCATTCATAAAGGTAAGCAAACCTTCAAGAGAATTTCCGGATTTGATAAAACGGCTGTCGGTGAATATGTCCACACCTGCCCCACACAGGGCATTTATAGCAACCGATGTGGAATTGGAATTTTCGACTCCGTAGCGATTGCAGAATGCGCCGCTTTCTCCCTGCATTTGTGCAAGTGCCTCAATGCCTTTTTCCACGGCTTCGGTGCATTGCTCATATGGGGAAAGAGCCAATATTGCAAGGGAGGTGTTGTCCGTGTCGATTACCGCAGCTGCTCCAAAGCCTCCAAGTTCATTTTGAGAGGCGAGAATACCGTCAATGAGCTGCTGCCTTGCCAACGGACGGTCATAGCCGTAGGAATCCAGTGCAAGCAGACCGAATATAAGCTGATTAATTGACATACCATGTATATTTTCACAGATGTAGTCGACAAGCTCCTCATCCCTTATACCTACAGCACTTTTCATTATCAGTATACGCTCGGCATCGGTTACAAGGCGTATTTCATCATCAATGTTTTCAACATAGCTGCGCATTTCTTCACTTATACAGCCGTCTGCTGCCATATCCGGCACATACCAGTCACTTATTACTCCTTTTGCATATACTTCGCTTACAACTGCCTCAACTGCCGAAGCGGTTGTAGAAATATCGTGGGATGCTGCATATAACACGTCAGTACCTATACTTGCAAAGGAAAGACTGTTGCCGGAAATTAGTATTGCTGCCGCAAGCAGCAGGGAAATCCATCGCTTAAGCTGCATTGTTAAGGGTCCTGTTCAATATCCATGCGGCATCATTGGCAGTGAGGATACCGCTTCTGTCGTAGTCAGACACATCAAGGTCAATGGTGATTGAGTCGGCAAAACGAGTGTACTGCAATACAGCTGCGGCATCGTCTGCGGTAACTTTCCCGTCACTGTTGCTGTCTCCTCTTAATACATCGGATGTCATATCACAGCTTATACGGCTGTCAGCCAAAGCACGCATAGCCTCGAAATCCACAGGATCATATATAACTGCGTCCCAGTTTTCATCAAAATCACTTACATATTCCCACAGTATAAACATACCGTCATATACCGTATATTCATTTGCGGCGGTTATGAGGGTGTTATAGCTGTCTACATAGTACAACCAACCGCTGGATGGACCGGTAAGTCCGCTGCCCTGACCGAAAAGAGTTTCATAATAGCTCAGTCCGCTGCCGGATACTACACTGTCAGTATTGTTTTCTATGGCATAGGTCACGTCGGATACGGTTGTACCTGCCGGTACGGTCAGCCTGCTGCAATTATAGCTTGTTATGGGCTGTGTCTTGTCGGCGGTGTTCCCCCCTCTTGCCATAAAGTAGACGGTTACGGTATCACCTTCTGCCGCAAATATGCTTAAGGGGCTTATTGCAGCCAGCATAAATACACAAAGCAGAAGGGATAAAATTTTGTTCTTCATTTTTCTTTTCTCCTTTCATGCTGCCCAAGAGGCAAAAAAAATAGGCTATGCAAAGCAAAGCCCACTGCACCTACGGTGCCCTTGCCTTACTTCGGAAAACAAGTATTAAAAATACAACCTTAGGGTGCGTATCTGACTATTTATCACAGTGACCGGTTCGTACAGGATTTTCACCTGTTTCCGCTTATCGCACCATTACAGTGCTGACCTTAAGGCACGTATTAAGTTATTCTATAATGATAGCCTAAAACATTCCATCTGTCAACCGGAATATTGCCTGTATTAATGTCAATCTGCGGGTGCAGATATTTTTTTTGCTCTGTTTATTCATTTGTCAGCTAATGTCTAACTTTTACTTGAAAATAGGGTTGCAATGCTTTATAATTATCAATATAATTCAATCTGTTTTATTGGTAAAAACGAAGTTGTGGGAAAAGAGATTGAGCAATATAAAAGGAATGATTTTTATGGAGCAATATGAGCAATTATATAACGAGCTTATTGAAAAAATTAATAAATACCATCCTTCCAATGACCTGTCAATGGTAAGGCGTGCCTATGATCTGGCGAGAAAGGCACACGGCGATCAGGTGCGCAAGTCCGGGGAGCCATACATAATTCATCCCCTTTGTGTTGCCATTATCCTTGCTGAGCTGGAGCTGGATATTGAAAGTATAGTTGCGGGTATCCTGCACGATGTGGTTGAGGATACCGCCTACAGCCTTGAGGATATAGAGGAGATGTTTAATGCGGATGTTGCTCTGTTGGTTGACGGTGTTACCAAGTTGGAAAAAATCGAGTACGTTTCCAAAGAAGAACTCCAGGCGGAAAATTACCGCAAAATGTTCCTTTCCATGGCAAAGGATATAAGGGTTATACTTATTAAAATAGCTGACAGGCTGCACAATATGCGTACCCTTAAATATATGAAGCCGGAAAAGCAAAAGGAGAAGGCTCAGGAAACCTTGGACATTTATGCGCCCCTTGCTGACAGGCTTGGTATCTCTAAGATTAAGGTGGAACTTGAGGATCTTTCCCTGCGATATCTTGATCCGGAGGCTTACTATGATCTTGCGGATAAAATCAAACGCAAACAGTCAGAACGTGAGGAGTTTGTAGAAAAGATCGTATCGGAGATTAAGGCTAAGTGTACCGAGGCAGGAATCAAGTGCGAAGTTTACGGCAGACCAAAGCACTTTTTCAGTATATACAAAAAGATGCACAACAAAAATAAGACTATCGACCAGATATTTGACCTTTTTGCCGTGAGGATACTTGTTGATACGGTTACCGACTGTTATGCGGCGCTGGGCGTTGTACATGAAATATATAAGCCTATACCAAACCGTTTTAAGGACTATATTTCAATGCCCAAGGCTAATATGTATCAGTCTTTGCACAACACCCTTATAGGTCCCGAAGGTACTCCTTTTGAGGTACAGATAAGGACATGGGAGATGCACAGGACGGCTGAGTACGGTATTGCCGCACACTGGAAGTATAAAGAGGGCAGGACCGATGCGGGACAGGATGCCGAGGAGGTCAAGCTTTCATGGCTCAGGCAGATCCTTGAGTGGCAGAGAGATATGTCCGATAACAAGGAATTTATGGATACAATCAAGACCGACCTTGATGTATTTAACGACAATGTTTATTGTTTCAGTCCAAACGGAAAGGTTATCAGCCTGCTTGACGGTTCAACCCCGGTTGACTTTGCCTATGCCATTCATTCAGCTATAGGAAATACTATGATCGGTGCCCGTGTAAACGGCAGAATTGTCAACTTTGACTATAAGCTGCAAAACGGTGACCGTGTTGAAATAATTACTTCGCAAAACTCCAGAGGACCAAGCATGGACTGGCTTAAGTTTGTTAAGACAAGCCAGGCAAGGAGTAAAATCAACCAGTGGTATAAAAAGGTCAATAAGGAAGAAAATATCGTAAAGGGCAGGGATTTGCTGGAAAAAGAGGCTAAAAAGAAGGGCTACGAAATAGGTGTCCTTACCACTCAGAATGGTATAGCCTCGGTGCTTAACCGTTACAGTTTCAGGGACTGGGATTCCGTATGTGCTGCCGTGGGACACGGTGGACTTAAGGAAGGTCAGGTTATCAACCGCCTTATTGAAATCTATCTTTTTGAACAAAAACGCAGTAAGACTGCCGACGAGCTTATCAAGGAACAGGAGGATAAGCTCAGGGCACAGATGGATGTTTCCTCTGTTCAGGGTAAGAGCCATAAAGGTAAGCAAGGTGTGTATGTACACGGCGTAGGAGATATTGACGTAAGGCTTTCCCGCTGCTGTTCGCCTGTACCCGGTGATGAAATAGTAGGCTTTGTCACAAGAGGCAGGGGTGTATCTATCCATCGCACGGATTGCATCAACATCATTAACCTCAGTGAGGATGAGCGTGCAAGGCTCCTTGAGGCGGAGTGGATAACGGGAGATAATAAAAATACAGGTACCTATGAGGCGGAAATCCGTGTCTTTGCGCCTAACAGGAACGGTCTTACCATGGATATACTTAAGGTGCTTATGGATGAGGGTGTACCTGTACAGAATGTCAGCGCAAGAGCTACCAAACACGATGATGCGGTGGTTGACCTTGCTATGATGATTACCGGCAGGGAACAGCTCGAGATAGTATGTAAAAAAATACTTGCCGTTAAAGGTGTGGAGAATATAGAGAGAGTGACGACTTAAAATGTCGCCTAGAAAGGAAATGCAGTCAGATGAGAGCTGTTTTGCAGAGAGTATCAAGGGCAAGCGTTACAGCTGACGGTGTCCTTACCGGGAAGATAGGCAGAGGTATCGTTCTGCTTGTGGGTATGGATACGGGTGACAATGCTGCCGATTACAAATATATATTGGACAAGTCTGTTAGGCTAAGGATATTTGAAGATGAAGCAGGAAAGATGAATCTTTCTGCTGAAGATTTGGATTTGGAGCTGCTTGTTGTGCCAAACTTTACCATATATGCGGATGCAAGGCATGGCAGACGTCCAAGCTTTGCCATGGGTGCGGCGCCGGAGGAGGCGGAGAGAACCTTTTCCGAGTTTGTGGAATATGCCCGTTCGGACTTTGGCAAAGTTGAGTGCGGTGTATTTAAGGCTTATATGAAGGTGGAGCTTGTCAATGACGGTCCTATAACCATATTGCTTGACAGTGATAAGATATTATAATGAGGTAATTAGATGAGAGTAAAGAGTTTTACCTCCGCAGATATGGGCGAAAACTGTTATATCGTAAGCGGAGATGATAAGGAGGCAGTGGTTATCGACCCCGGTAACTCTGCGGAGAAGATTTTGGATTACATTAAAAAGGAAAAGTTGGATGTAAAGGCAGTGCTGCAAACCCATGCCCATTTTGACCATATGTGTTCTGCCGCAGCCGTTAAGGCGGCTACCGGAGCTGCTGTATATATAGCGGAGCCTGAGGCTGAGGTTGCCTCCGATACGGGACGCAATCTTTCGGCTATGTTCGGGACTCCAGAGGCATATGCCTATGATGAGGTGCTTTCTGACGGGGATACCTTTGAATTTGGCGGCACGGAGTGCAGGCTTATTTTAACGCCGGGACATACCGTGGGCAGCTGCTGTTATTACTTTGAGCAGGAGGGTGCCCTTTTTTCCGGAGATACCCTCTTTCAGGGCAGTGTAGGCAGAACGGATTTTCCTACAGGTGATGATGAAAGCCTTCGCAAAAGTATTATAGCAAAGCTTTTCATACTGCCTGAGGGCGTCAGGGTGTTCAGCGGACACGGACCTTCAACAACCATAGGTTATGAGAAAGAAAATAATATGTATGTGTTTTGATATAAAATTATAACAGAGTGATAAAGATATGAACTATATTCTTAAAGGGCATAGCTACGCCGATGATGTGGTAGCTATGCTTATGTTGTTTTTTCCCAATTTAAAATATACACGGGTAGAGGAGATAGCTGACGATGGAATTACCTGTTTAAGTGAACGCACCGATAAGGGCTTTGCTGCGGTTATCTTTGAGGAGGGCAGGCAAAGGGCTCAGTCCTTTGTCCCCATACGGTTTGAGGGCAAAAAGGAAGAAAAACGTGCTCTTGGCATGAGTATCAAGCAGGCTGTCGAAAGCATCGTAAGTGCGCATATCCCATGGGGCATACTTACGGGTGTGCGCCCTGCCAAGTTTGTTTCTGTAATGCAGGGGGAGGGGATGAGTGACGAGGAGATATTGAAGGTACTTAAGGAGGACTATGCCGTATCGGAGGATAAGGCAAGGCTTGCCATTCGTGTGGCGCACAGCGAAAGGGCTGTTGTGGAGGGCGCCGAGCCAAATTCCGTAGGTTTGTACATAGGCATACCCTTCTGTCCCACACGCTGCCTTTACTGTTCCTTTACCTCCTATCCCCTTAAGCAGTATTCCGACAGGGTGGACAAGTATCTGGACGCCCTTGAAAGGGAAATGGAGTATGTCAGCGGAGCAATAGCGGACAAAACAATTGAAAGCCTTTACATAGGGGGCGGCACGCCCACTTCCCTTAATGAGCAGCAGCTTGACAGGCTTTTGGAGATGACGGCAAGGTATTTTAAGCCAGCTAAGGAGTATACAGTGGAGGCAGGCAGACCAGATACCATTACAAGGCAAAAACTTCGTAGTCTTAAACAGTATGGAGTGGACAGGATATCCATTAACCCACAGACCCTTAACGACAGCACCCTGCGCCTTATAGGCAGGGAGCATGATACGGCAATGTTCCTGAAAGCCTTTGAAATGGCAAGGGAGGAAGGGCATAACCATATTAATACGGATATAATACTTGGCTTGCCTTCGGAGGGTAAGACAGAAGTTACCTATACAATGGAGGGGCTTAAAAAGCTTTTCCCGGAAAGTATTACAGTCCATACCCTTGCGGTCAAGCGTGCCTCAAGGCTTAAGGAAACCCTTGAAAACTATGCCATGACCTCGGCACAGACTATGGATGAACTTATTAAAATCTCCGCCGATTATACCGCTGATATGGGTATGGAGCCATATTATATGTATCGGCAGAAGAATATGGTAGGCAATTTTGAAAACGTAGGCTACTGTAAGCCCCATTGCGAATGTATATACAATATACAGATTATGGAGGAAAAACAGAGCATATGGGCACTGGGAGCAGGAGGCTCCACCAAGCTTGTGGATCCGGAAAGCGACAGGATAGAACGTATATTTAATGTAAAGAGTGTTGACGACTATATCGGCAGGATTGATGAAATGATTGACAGAAAGTGTGCTGCCCGGGATATTTTCAAAAAGTAATTGAAAAATACAGTATATGGATATATAATTTCAATGGATATAATTTAATCGAAGGAGCGTTATTATGGCACAAAAGGTTAAGCCAAGGACAATGCCCGGTTTTATGGAGCTTTTGCCCTCGGAGCAGATTTTGTTTAATAAGATGTATGATACAATAAGGGAGGTGTATGAAAGCTTCGGTTTTCTTCCTCTTGATACTCCTGTGCTGGAGCTTGCGGATGTACTGCTTGCAAAGGCAGGGGGCGAAACGGAAAAGCAGATTTACCGTTTTACCAAGGGCGATACGGATATGGCTATGCGCTTTGACCTTACCGTACCCCTTGCAAGGTATGTGGCACAGCACAGCGGTGAGCTGACATTCCCCTTCAAGCGTTACCAGATGAGCAAGGTCTATAGGGGCGAGCGTCCTCAGAAGGGACGTTTCAGAGAGTTTTATCAGTGCGATATAGATATTATAGGCAGTGATGAGCTGCCTCTTATATATGATGCGGAGATACCTGCGGTTATTTACAACGTGTTTAAGCGTCTTGACTTTGGTAAGTTTACCGTAAGGCTTAATAACCGAAAGGTGCTTAACGGCTTTTTCGATTCCCTTGGACTTGGGGAAAATGTAACTGATATTCTGCGTATTATAGACAAGATAGACAAGATAGGTTCCGAAAAGGTTCTTGCGGAGCTTGGAGAACTGGGTGTGACCTCGGAGGCGGCAGAAAAAATACTGAGCTTTATTACCGCAGAGGGAAGCACCGATGACAAGCTTGCCTATCTTAAGGGACTTGATATTGACAATCCTGCCTTTAAGGAAGGAGTTTCGGAGCTTGAACAGACCGCTGAAAATATGCGTATGTTCGGCATAGAGGAAGATTATTTCACCATTGATCTGACCATTGCGAGGGGTCTTGATTATTATACGGGTACGGTGTATGAAACCGTACTTGACGATTACAGATCCCTTGGCAGTATCTGCTCGGGAGGTCGCTATGATGACCTGACAGGATATTATACAAATCGTAAAATGCCGGGTATAGGTATTTCAATAGGTCTGACAAGGCTGTTTTCACAGCTTAAGGAGGCAGGCATTATCAAGGCGGAGTGCGGCAGTATCGCTAGGGTGCTTGTTGCACCTATGGACTGTAATATGTCCTACACCCTTAAAGTTGCAAGTATGCTCAGGAATGCGGGTATACCCACAGAGGTATATTATGCGGACAAGGGCTTTAAGCACAAGATGAAGTTTGCGGACAAACTGGGTATCCCCTATGTTGCGGTTATCGGCAGCAGCGAGGAGGAAAGCGGCAGCGTGTCTGTTAAAAATATGGCTACGGGCGAACAGGTGACCGTTCCCCTTGAAAATATGGCTGAAGAAATAAAAAAAGGAGATAAATAAGATGAGCGAGTTTATGACAGGGCTTAAGCGCAGCTGCTACTGCGGCGAGGTAAGCGAGGCTATGATCGGCAAGGAAGTTACACTTATGGGCTGGGTAAGCAGAAGAAGGGTGTTCAGTCACTTTTCATTCATACTTTTGCGTGACCGCAGCGGAATTGTGCAGATAGTTGTTGACGGGGACAATTCCCCCGAGGAAATCGTTAATAAGGATAAGGAAATCAGGAGCGAATATGTCCTTGCGGTTAAGGGTATCGTACAGGCGCGTACCGAAGAAAACATCAATGAAAAGATGGCTACCGGCAGGGTAGAGGTTGCCGTAACGGAGCTCAGGATACTTTCCGAGTCCGAGACCCCTCCTTTTCAGGTTGAGGAAAGGGTGGATGTATCCACTGAGCTGAGGCTTAAGTACCGTTATCTTGACTTAAGACGTCCCAATGTGGCTAAAAATATCATTTTAAGGCACAAGGCGGCACAGCTGGTAAGGAAGTTCCTTACAGATGAGGGCTTTATTGAAATTGAAACCCCTATGCTGGGCAAGTCAACTCCCGAGGGCGCAAGGGATTATCTTGTACCAAGCCGTGTACATCCCGGTTCTTTCTACGGTCTGCCTCAAAGCCCACAGCTTTATAAGCAGCTCCTTATGGTATCGGGCTTTGACCGTTATTTCCAGATAGCAAAGTGTTTCCGTGACGAGGACTTAAGGGCTGACAGACAGCCTGAGTTTACCCAGATAGATATGGAGCTTTCCTTTGTTGACGAGGAAGATATTATGGACATCAACGAAAGGCTCATCAAGTACGTATTTAAGGAGCTTAAGGGCATTGATGTACCTACTCCTTTTCAACGTATGCCATGGATAGAGGCAATGGAGCGTTTCGGCTCCGATAAGCCTGATGTGCGCTTCGGTATGGAGCTTAAAAATATTACGGATATTGTAAATGGCAGTGACTTCGGCGTATTCCAGAACGCCATTGACGCAGACGGCTCCGTAAGAGGCATCAATGCGGAGGGACTTGGATCTCTCCCTCGCAAGCAGCTTGACAAGCTTGTGGATCTTGCCAAAACCTACGGTGCAAAGGGTCTTGCGTGGATAATTGTCAATGAGGACGGCTATAAGAGTACTATCTCAAAGTTCTTTGATGACAGCAAGCTTGCTGAAATTGCAGCCTGCTTTGAGGCTAAGCCCGGGGATCTTATCCTTATCTGTGCCGATAAAAACAAGGTGGTATTTGATGCCCTCGGTGCATTAAGGCTTGACTGTGCAAAGAGGCTTGACCTCCTTAAGGATGACGAGTACCGCTTCCTTTGGGTAACGGAGTTCCCTATGCTTGAATACAGCGAGGAGGAGCAGCGTTATGTGGCTGTACATCATCCATTCACCGCTCCTATGGACGAGGATCTGCAGTACCTTGACTCCGACCCGGGAAGGGTAAGGGCTAAGGCGTACGATATGGTCCTTAACGGCTGTGAGCTGGGAGGCGGCAGTATAAGGATACATCAGCAGGATATTCAGAATGAAATGTTCAAACTCCTTGGCTTTACCAAGGAGGATGCGCAGGATCGTTTCGGTTTCCTTCTGGATGCCTTTAAGTACGGTGCGCCACCTCACGGTGGACTTGCCTTCGGCTTTGACAGGCTTATTATGCTTATGACAGGGGCTGAAAGCATCAGGGATGTAATTGCCTTCCCTAAGGTAAAGGACGCAAGCTGTCTCCTTACCAATGCCCCCGATGTTGTGGATCAAAAACAGCTTGATGAGCTGGGCATAGCTGTTGTTGAGAATAAAGAAGAATAATTTTTTAGCCGAGAAGTGTTGTTGAAAGTAATAACCTTCTCGGTTTTTTATACTAAAATAGGTGAGGATATTAATCTTTTATAAGTTATTTGACTGCAGGAACTTGACAAAATTATTTATTTCACATAATCCGTAACTACAGTTTAGTTACGGATGCATGGTGACTCTGAATTAAATGAGCAAATTTGAAAAGATCAAGAAAGAGTAAGAAACTATCCAAGAGATTATACTTATACAGAAGCCAGAAGTTTACTAATTCAAATGGGATTTGAAGAATATAATAAGGGTAAAACTTCGGGGTCTAGGGTTAAGTTTTATAGGAGTAGGGACAAAAAAGTAATATTACTCCATAAACCACATCCGGGAGATATAATGAAAATAGGAACAGTGAGAGATTTAGTTGATTGTTTGAAGGAAATAGGTGAACTTTAAATGAAAAACAATGTATTGGAATATAAAGGTTATCATACAAAAATTGAATATAGTGCAGAAGAAATGTTGTTAAGGGGAAAAATAGATGGTATCGATGATTTAGTAAATTTTGAAAGTGATAGTGCAGAGAAAATAGTAGAAGAGTTTCATTTGGCTGTTGATGATTATTTGGAATTTTGTAAAGAGGTAGGAAAAGAACCGGATAAGGAGTATAGCGGAACATTTAATGTACGAATTAAACCTGAGTTGCACAGAAAACTCTCACTACTTGCTTCAAAAAACGGAGATACATTAAATGCAACTGTTGCGAAGGTAATTAAATGATGGAGTTCGAGTAACAATAACAAGACACGTTAGTTTTGAACCAAAGGATGTGTATGAATTGACAGTATCATTTGGGGCTTTGCTTAGATTTAACAGTGAAAAAACAATGGATTGGACTCAGGTGAATTTAAAGGAAGAATTTAGAAACAATGGAGTTTTTGTTACAGCTAATCTAATTCACCGTATTTCTTTGCTCATTGCTGAGATAACTTCCTCATATGGTCAAATGCCGCTTATATTAGCGCCTGATTTTATTGACAGAAATAATGAACAAAGGTGACCAATATCTTAGGTCACCTTTGTTTAAAGGGGGAAAATGAAAAAGACATATTACTTGCCGCTGCTGCCCAGCTTGCCGTCGCCTCTGACCGAAGGATAGTCGGCAAGGGCGGCAGGGTCTATTACTTCTATACTAAGTTCATTGTGTACATTGTGTACTATGCCTTGAAAAAGTGCCTTTGTATAGGGGTATACTGTCATGGTATCCTCTATAAGGGACTTAAAGGCGGGAGGCAGAGTGTTTATGTCTGCCTTGAGGATAACAAGGGGCTTATTTGTACTGTTGGTAGTGGCAAGGAACCACTCGCCGCGATAGCTTGAGTCAATTACTCCGGCGCTGTACTTAATTCCCTTGCTGCCGCTTGAACCCCTTTCCTGTATCTGGACATAGTAGTTAAGAGGAATTACACTTGCTATGCCTGTGGGTACAAGTCTTGTTTCGTGAGGAGGTATCAGGAAGTAATCCTCGTCAAAGCAGGGATATATGTCAAATCCTGCATTCCAAGCTTCCCTTTGGGGAATTACCGCACCTTCTTTCAATTTTGCAAATCTGATTTTATCCATATTGTGCTCCTTATTCAGCGTCATAGAGTACCGCTTCCCCTCGTTGGAGGGTGGCAGGTACATTTATAATACGCTGATTGCTGCTTCCTCGCCAATGCAGCTGTGTATTTTTCAGTTCTTCCACAAACCTGCCGTCAACCAGTACATCAATGTATTTCATAACAGGAAGATTGCTTATCTCTTCCCAAAGATAGCCGGTATAGAGCCAAATGGTTTTTGTCGGATACTCCGACTTGTATCTTTTGGCAAGTTCGGTAACCTTATCTCTGTTAAGGGGGTGAAGAGGGTCTCCGCCGCTGAAGGTAAGACCGGATACATAGGGCTTACCTGCGGACTTGAACAATTCTTCCTCGGCATCATCATCAAAGGGTATGCCGCCGTTTATATCCCAAGTGATAGGATTTTGGCAATTTTCACAGTGGTGTGTGCAGCCTGCCACCCACAGCACCGTCCTGAGTCCTTCACCGTTTAACATATCGTCGTGTGTTATATTATGGTATCTCATTTTTTGCACCTTACATACTCTTTCTGTCGGCGATTTCTGCCATCTTGGCATCATTGAGCCTTGTGTCGCCGTTTACTCTGGAATAGCTAAGATAGCCGTTCATACGCTCAATTTTGGTCAGATTTTTGCTTCCGCATTTAGGACATACGTCCATATCAAGCTCCTGATGTCCGCAGTCGTCGCAGAAGGAAAGGGACAGGTTTACACCTTCATAAAATCCCATATCCATAGCCCTGTATATCAATGTTTTGATAGCCTCGGTGTTATAGTCTATAGGATATTTTACGTACTGTATTTTACCGCCGTTCATCAGGTTCCAGAATCTCTTTTCCAGATCCTGCTTCTGAATAGGTGTTATGTCCTCCGTAACGTGGCAGTGGAAGCTGTTGGAAACATATTCCCTGTCGGATACGTGTTCAATTATGCCGTATTTCTTCCTGAACTGCTTAACCTGCAAGCCGCAGAGGTTTTCGGCAGGTGTACCGTAGAGAGCGTACAGGATGCCGTCCTCTTTCTTGTATTGGTTTACCTTGTCATTGATATATTCCATTACCTCAAGTGCAAATTGACCGTCCTCAACAAGACTCTTGCCGTTGTACAGCTCCTGAAGCTCATTAAGTGCGGTTATGCCGAAGCTGACAGTACATGGCTTAAGCAGAGGCTTGATCTTGTCATGGGGCTTAAGATGTCCGCCGTAAAAACCGCCCTCACAGTAGGCAACAGGGTTAGTGGAGGCTCTCATTTCTCCGAGATAATCAATGGTTTTTTTGTGTATATTTCTGATCATTTCAAGGTAGTAATCAAGTACTTCGTAGAAGTCACGGCTTTCAGCCCTTGCCTTAGCCAGTATCATAGGAAGGTGGAGACTGATTGCGCCCAAGTTGAAACGACCTACCACTACAGGCTTGTCATTTTCGTCCGCAGGCTCCATACCGCCTCTTTCAAACCACAGTGAAAGGAAGGCACGGCAGCCCATAGGACTGATTACTACGCCGTACTTTTTGTAAGCTTCTGCAACATAGCTGTCGCCGGTAAGGCTGAGCCAGTCGGGATACATCGTCTTTGCGGAGCAGCGAAGTCCCGCCTCAAATACGTCATGAAGCTCTCCGCCTTCACCGTGAAGATTTTCATCGTAAAGGAATACCAGTTTTGGAAAAAGTGTAGGCTTTTTGTTGCCTTCCTTACCTTGACCGTTACGGTGCACATCAAGGGCGGTGATGGACGCCATTTTGCCGAAACGATCCTTTGCAAGTCCCAGAGTCATTGTGATAAATGGATAATCGCCTCTGGAGGAACCTACGGAATTAAGCTTATATTCAAGTCCCTGGAAACCCTGCTCAAACTCACGTTTTACTTTCTTAACCGCACATTTGTCAATATACTTTTCATCCTCAGGGGTAAGGTTGTCTTTACCGCCTATGGTAAGGACATAATCCTTTATCTCGTTGTAGTATTTGTCATAGCTCTTCTGTGCATAAGGAGAGAGTATCTTATCTATTTCCGGTACGGTGAAACCACCGTACTGCTGACTGGCGGTTGAAAGCACCACATCACCTATGACATCAAAGGCAACACAGAGGGTCTTAGGTTCATTATACCAGAGATTACCCATTTCAAAGCCGCCCTTAAGCACCGACGCCATATCAAAAAGACAGCAGTTCATGGTATCACGCCTTGCGGACATATCGTGTATATAAATGTAACCGTCACGACAGGCCTGTTTTTCATCGGTAGTTAAGAAAAACTTTTGATAAAGCTCCTTGTTAAGCTGATTGTATATAAGGCTGCGTTTGGTTGCCACCAGTGCCGAGTCGGTATTGGAGTTTTCTTTGTCGCCTATGTACATAATAGACTGTGCTTTCTGATATACATCGTCAAGCATATGGACGAAGTCTTTTTTGTAGTTGCGATAGTCCTTATAGCTTTTTGCAACTTTAGGCTCGATATCTTCCAAAGCGCTTTCAACCAAGTTGTGCATGGTCTGAATAGGTATCTTTTCCATATTTTCGCTTTCAATTCTACTTGTAATATGGTTTATTATCGCATCATATTCCTCTTTTGAAAAGGTATACATAACCCTGCTTGCGGATTTGGTTATTGCCTTTATGATTTTGCTTGCGTCAAATGCCTCAAGCGTACCGTCCTTTTTAATAATAAATGATTTTTTTGCTTCTGTCATTGGTCTGACCCCCTTTTACATTCTCTTCCGGGAACTGTCTTGTTATATATGAAGAAACAGCTCTTTTGCTTGATATTAAAAACAAATAAATACAGAATTATGGGTGGTTTAATCACCACTACATTTCGTGTAAGATATATTTTAGCACCACAATATATAGTGTGTCAATGCCTTTTATCCACAAAATTATCCACAGTGCCGCAACAATGCTTATTTACTGATAAAAAAATTTTTTACCTGCTTTTATCCACATATTAACACACATTTTATCCACACATTACAAAAATTATATAGGCATTTTTTTGTGCATATTCCCATTGCCTATCCAATATAATCTATTGTAGAGGATTGTATTCGGTTTAAAGGAGGATATTAATATGGCAGTTAATAAGGATAATATTATTTTTGACAGGAGGGTTGGCAGTGCAGCATCTCAAGTTGTGTCGGAAGGTGAAATAACGGCCTTTGAGGGTAAGCCTGAGGTGGAAAATCTGCTCAGGACAGACGGAAGCTTTACTATGGAAGATATTCAGTGTTCAAATAACAGAGTAAGCTTTAGCGGCGTACTGTATATTAACGGTATGTATCTTTCCGGAGGAGAAATTAAGGGAGTTCACTGCTTTTCAACCGAGCTGCCCATTAGCGATTACATAAATGTTGACGGAGCGGCTGAGGGAATGTATACATATTTTACATCTAATGTAAGCAGTCTTACCTGCCGGGTTATAAACGGACACAAGCTTACTTACAGGGCAGTTATAGATGTTGAGGTAACTGTATATGAAACGGCTCAGTGCCGATATGTGTGTTCGGTTGATGATATACCTGTAAATCAGCAGCGTTTTAACCGGATAAGCGTGGAGTGTGTGCCTGTACGTGTACATGACAGCATCACCTTAAGGGAAAGCCTTAATTTGCCTATGGGTAAGCCTAATGTTGAAGAGATAATCTGTCGTGATGTCAGGTTGAGCTCAATGGATAGCAAGACCGGTGAAAACAGTGTAAGGCTTTCGGGGGATTTAAATGTATCAATACTGTATAAAGGCGAGGGTGAGAGTAACCCAATGGAACTTTTTGAGGAGAGTATTCCTTTTAAAGGTGAGTTGGAGGCGAAGGGGCTGACGCCGGATATGCTCTGCGACGTAAAGGAACAGCTTAAGGCGGTCAGCGTCAATGTGCAGCCTGATGAAGACGGAGAAATGCGAATGCTTGATGTGGATGCGGTGATAGAGGCGGACATAATCGGGAGGCAGACAAGGGAAATAGATGTGCTGGAGGATATGTATGTGCTCAATAAGTCTGTTAAGTTTGACTTTGAGGAAATGTGCGGATGCGTGTGTGCGGCGAGAAACACGGGGCAGTGCTCGGTAAAAAATGTGGTCACCCTTGATGAGAAGGCACCGAATATGCTCCAAATATATAAGGCTGACGGAAAGACTTACGTGGATTATGTGCAGATTAATGACGGGAGCATTGATATTGAAGGTGCGGTCGGAGTTAATATCATATATGTAACGGGCAACGATGAGATACCGGTATATTGTTTCAGCAGTATGCTGCCATTTAAGCACAGTGCACAGGCGGCAGGTGCCGGAGAG
>CALWRD010000121.1 GCA_944383875.1 uncultured Clostridia bacterium
CCGGAGAGGGTATGGAATGCCACGTGAACGCAGTGCTTGAACATATTGGTTTTAATATGCTTTCCGACAGGGAGGTAGAGGTAAGGTGTGTTATCAACATCTGTGCCGCAGCAGAGGATACAAGGTGCATAAGTCTTATAAGTGATGTTGAGCTTGAGGATATGGACAGTGAATATTTGGGGTCCCTTTCAAGCATTACCTTATATATAGTGCGCAAAGGAGATACTCTATGGAAACTAGCAAAGAGATTTAATACTACGGTTGAAGATATAGCTGCAATCAACGATATAGAAAATCCTGATCTTATATATCCCGGTCAGCGCTTGATAATTGTAAAAAGAATAGCATAAAGCAAAGGGATATGCGGAGTGAAGTTTTGACTTTTACTCCGCATTTTTAAGTATTTTAATACACCTGTTAACAGCTTTTTTACCAAATATAATAATTGAGCTATGGACAATTTTGAAAAAATGTGCTATGATTATAGTAAGTTTTGTAAAAAGCTTAATACATAATGATAACGGAGGTCTAGATAATGGATAATTCTGTAAACTTTTCATTAGAGGGCAAAATTGCTCTTGTAACAGGCGCATCCTACGGTATAGGCTTTGCTATTGCTAAGGGTATGGCTGCCTGCGGCGCAACTATCGTATTTAACGATATTAAGCAGGAACTTGTTGACAAGGGTCTTGCAGCATACAAGGAAGAAGGCATTGAGGCTCACGGCTATGTTTGCGACGTAACTGATGAGAATGCCGTTAACGAGCTTGTGGCTAAGATCGAAAAGGAAGTAGGCGTTATAGATATACTTGTAAACAATGCAGGTATCATCAAGCGTATTCCTATGCTTGAAATGTCAGCAGCTGATTTCCGTGCTGTTATTGATGTTGACCTTAACGCACCTTTCATCGTTTCTAAGGCCGTTATTCCAAGCATGATAAAGAAGGGACACGGCAAGATTATTAACATCTGCTCTATGATGAGTGAGCTCGGTCGTGAAACCGTATCCGCTTATGCAGCTGCTAAGGGTGGTCTTAAGATGCTTACACGTAACATCTGCTCTGAATACGGCAAGTACAACATTCAGTGTAACGGTATCGGACCAGGTTATATTGCAACTCCACAGACTGCTCCTTTAAGGGAAATCCAGCCTGACGGTTCAAGACATCCATTTGACCAGTTTATTATAGCAAAGACTCCCGCAGAGAGATGGGGAGAGGCTTCCGACCTTGCAGGTCCGGCTGTTTTCCTTGCATCTGATGCATCCAACTTTGTAAACGGTCATGTACTTTACGTAGACGGCGGTATCCTTGCTTATATCGGCAAGCAGCCTTGATCGTAGTTTTATAAAAATTTGCCTGCCGAATTTGCCGGCAGGCTTTTTGAATAATTAACTATTTTTTTTGATTGACTTTTGTGCAATTTATCCAAAGTTGCAAAATTCTTGCTTAATCTGTTGGTAAGTTGTTGCAAAAAAATTTTAATTATTATATAATATTAATAAGTCCTATGGGGAGTCGGGTTATTGCTATGCGCTTTGGCAACGTCTCGGCACAACGGGATAAAATTTTTATCATAAAAGGAGGAAGTAATTTGAAAAAATCTACAAAAAGACTTATCAGTAGTATTTTGACAGCTGCCATGCTTTTAACAAGCGCTTATGCAGGTCCTGTCTATGCAGCGGATGAGCAGGTAGGCACTGTAGAAGCTTATGCAACTGCAACCTCATGGTCGGCAGATGATCTTGCTCTTGAAAATCCATTGACTGCAAGCCCTGATCTTGGCGAAATGTTCAGCTATACTCCTGCCAGTACCAAGTCAAAGGTAACTACCAATGATAAGGTATTCGCAGATGGTGCAACATTTTCCAACAGACTTCAGGTAGGAGGTAAGGGTACTCCTGGTGGAGAAGGTTCTTTCACTGTTACAGCACCTTCAGCAGGTACACTTACTGTTTACTTTGTAACAGGTTCAAATGCTGATCCAAGAACAATTAATTTCTATAGTTCAGATGCTGCTACAATACTTGCAAGTGCAACATCAGGTCCTATAGCTGATGCAACTACATATGTATATGAGCCTGCTGTATTTACAGTTCCAGCAGCCGGTACATATTATGTGGCTGCTCCTGATGCAGCAGTTAATTTCTACGGAATGACTTTTGCAGCAGAAGGTGGAGAAACACCAGTAGAAACAACTACTGAAGCTCCAACAGAGGCTACTACTGAAGCCCCAACAGAGGCTACAACCGAAGCTCCTACAGAAGCAACAACTGAGGCTCCTGTAGTTGCAGGAAACGGCTTTGATGCTACAGCATTAACAGCAGCTGCAGATAAGGAAGCTCTTACATCAGATGAAATCGCTGGAACAGGCTTCAGTGTTGAAGGTACTGTTCAGAAGAGAACTTCATCTTCAACAGGTGGAGTTACATCAGTTGAGCTTGCAAAGGATGCAGGCGGTGCTCTTGTTTTTGAAGCAAAGGCAGGCGATCAGCTTGTATTTGACTATTCAAGTACAGGAACAACAAATGAATCATCTGTATCAGTAGTTGATGCAAGCGGTGCTGCTATCTTTACTCAGACAGTTATCGGTTCTTCAAACGGAAGAACAACAAGTACTGTGGATATACCAGCAGACGGTACATATAAAATAGTTTCTACTGCTGGTTTTACAGCAAGAGGTGCAAGAGTATATGCTGCTTCTATCGTAAGTGGTGGTGATACTCCTGTAGAGCCTACTACAGAGGCTCCAACAGAAGCAACTACTGAGGCTCCAACAGAAGCAACTACTGAAGCTCCAACAGAGGCTACTACTGAGGCTCCAACAGAGGCTACTACTGAGGCTCCAACAGAAGCAACTACAGAAGCTCCTGTTCCTTCAGGAAGCTATGCTTATATTCCAAGTGTTCCTATAGCTTCAGGTGCAACAGCTTATGACGATGCAAATGCTTCAATCGTAGCTATGCAGAATCTTAATATAACTGCAAACACTGAGGGTGCTGTTACCATTGGTGACAACTCATACACAACTAACCTTGTAAGTACAAGTACAAATACACAGCTTAATGTTGACGGTTCTTCCGGAAACTATCGTGTAGCTTTCTCCGTTACAGCTAAGACAGACATTACCGTTAAGGTAGATGTTAAGGTTGGTGCAGGTAAGGAAGTATACCTTACAGCAGGTCCTGTTACAGCAGGCAGCACATGTTCAGCTATTGACGGACGTAATAATGTAACTGCAGATACCTATACAACACTTACTGCTGATGTAGCAGCAGGTGATACTATCTACTTCGTAGGTAAGGGTACAAATGCTCCTGTTTACGGTGTTGATATAATTGCAAAGGGCGGAAGTACAACTCCAACAGAGGCTACTACTGAAGTTCCTACTGAGACAACAACAGTAGCTTCTGTAGAAACAACAACAGAGGCTCCTACAGAAACAACAACAACTGCTCCTGTTGCAGGCACTATTAATATCGGTGCTTCTGTAGAAGGCGTTGCTTCAGATGCAGGTTCTCAGACACTTGCAGCTGATGCTGTTGGTACTACAGTAAAGGTAAATATTGATCTTTCAGGTGTTGAAGGTACAGCTGGCTACAACAACTACACATTCTTTATTAAGTATAACCCAAGCGTGCTTAAGGTCGTATCTGTAGCAGAACCAAGCGACCTTAGCGGTTATTCACTTGCAAACGGTGCAGTAGTTTATGATGCTAATGCTATAGCAAACAGCATTAGTTATGTGCCAAGTACGACAAATGCTGACTATACAGATGTAAATGCAGACGGCACAAAAACTGCTGCTGAGCTTGGTAAGATCAAGATTGCTAACTATCTTGACGGAAACAGCACAGTAGCTACAACAAGCGGTACACTTGTAGCTCTCAACTTTGAAGTTGTCGGTGCAGGTTCTTCCGATCTTGAAATTGTTCTTGTTGAAAACGGTATTTTTGCAGCACCCGGTGCAGATGCTGAGATTACAGCAGTAGCAGCAACTAACACTGTAGTAGTTGAGGGTGAGGTTCCAACAGAAACCACTACAAGTGAAGTTCCTACTGAGACATCTACAAGCGAAGTTCCTACAGAAACTACCACAAGTGAAGTTCCAACAGAAACCACTACAAGTGAGCCTATCACAGCTCCTGAGGGAACTCTTGGCGTAGGTATTACACCTAACGGCAATGTTACTGCTAATGTTGGTGATACAATTACATTTAATGTTGATGTTGTAAATGCTGAGGAAGTACCATTTAACAACTATACATATTTCATCAGCTATGATCCTAATGTAATTGAGGCTGTACAGGCTGTTGATGCTGCTGATCCTGCAACTACTGCAGACGGCACAGCGGCTTATACACTTGATAACCTTAACCAGAGTATCAGTTATGTGCCAAGTGCAACTAACTCTGACTTTACAGATGTAGATGCAGATGGCGTTAAGACAGCGGCTCAACTTGGTAAGATTAAGATTGCAAACTATGTTGGTGAAGATGGTGTTACTCTTGTAACCAACAGTGGTACAGTTGCATCAATTCAGTTCGTAGTTAAGGCTGAAGGTGACACAAAGCTTGCTATTACACTTGTAGATAACGGTTTCTACGGTGCAGTAGGCAGTGAAATTATTGATGTAATGCCTATCAGCAACACAATAACTATCACTTCAGGTGATGAGCCAGCTCCTGGTATTGCCGGTGATGTTAATATGGATGGCAACATAACAGCTGATGATGCATCATTTACACTTCAGAAGACGCTTAACAATGCATTTGAATTGCCTTGTCAGACAGCTTATCCTGATACATACATGCTCATCGTAGATGTAAATAATGATGGAAATATAACAGCTGATGATGCGTCATACATCTTACAGAAGACTTTGAACAATGCTTTTGATTTTCCTATTGACGCTGTAAGAGGAGAATAAAATACTGATTTATAATTGATAATTTATATTATTAATTGCTGCCGCCGAGGTTTAATCCTCGGCGGCATTTTTTGTATTATTGGCTTTTATGTCTGTGGGGATGTATAGTAAAGGATTTTTCAACAGATGTTCAAAAACAGCATAGTAAACTTTTTAAATTGACAGATTATAGGTTTAATGTGTTATGAAATTTTATCTCAAAAAGTAGGTCGATGGAAGGTCTATATTGTAATTGTGCAAAGAGAATGTATTTTATATATTGGATTTTAATATAATGAGATTAAAAATGTATTTACTGTGTGCAGTAAAGGAAATGACTTATTTTAAGTTAGAAAAGTTTATTAAGCGGTCTGATTGATAAGTGTTAAAATGTTATTTGTTAAAAACAGGATGTGATATTATGATTTAAAGCAGGCTGAAATAGAATAAAGGGGGATCAGTACATATATCATTTCAATAAAAAAACTGCTGTAAAACAAACTAAAATACTTTGTTTTACAGCAGTAAATTATAGAGTCAGTTTATTCTTCAGCAGGGAAAACAAAAGAATTATCTAATGTTTTCGACAGAATATATGCTGCATCGTTTGAGGTGATCCTTCCATCAGCGGTTACATCAAGATAAGCAAGCGCATCGTTGGGATGGGCTTGTTCAAGTGGAGTTATAAATGCATTGTTCAGTGCTTTTGCAAGTACCGTAGCCGCATCATTTGATGTGATAATGCCGCTGTTATCAGCATCACCGTAGAGAATGTCAACCGGTTCATCAGTAGTAGGTTCTGTGGTTGTCTCGGTAACGGTTTCGGTAGTAGTTTCACTGGTAGTCTCGGTAGTGGTTTCAGTAGAGGTCTTAGTGGTAGGTTCTGTTGTTGGTTCCTCAGTGCTGCCGTTGTTGTATCCGCTGTCGGTATTCAATCTGCCTGCATACTCTGTTGTAAAGTCTTTAGACTCTGCAGCAGTCATTACACTGTAGTTATTATAATAGAATACGGAACTGTCTGTATCAAAGTTGTCATAGGCATTACCGCCGCTTACAGGATTGCTGATGTTCATTACTTCATCTCGGGATGTGGCTGTTACATATGATGTTCCGTTTTTGGCGCTGTCAGGATTTGCGGTATCAGCACAGTTTACAAAAATGTCTGCGTAGGATTTAACTGTTCCGCCGTACCTGTCACTGCCTACAGGTCCCATAGTAATAGGTACATTGGCATTTTCAAAGTAATTAGCCTCGGAAAAAATCCTGGAGTTATAGGATGCACCTATACCATATCCTGTTGTGCCGCTGTAGTAGTTGTTATATACATGTACATGGGCATTGCGCACCCTTGGTGTACGCTCATAGGTAGTATCAAAGTAGTTGCGTGCAAAAGTAATATAGTCCTGCTGATGGCTTGTGCTGCCGCCCACGAGAGAGGTCTTGTGGCACTCATGATAGTAATTGTCACTTACGGTGACATATTCCGAATACTTGATATCGGTAGATCCGTCGCCGTCACCCTTATCCTTTTCATCTGTAAGGTCGTAGGCATTATAACCTTTTTCAAAGTCATTGTTGTGTACCCAAATGTGGGTGGAGTAGTCACCGCTGTTCTGTATACCTATTGCATCTTCGGGATAAAGGGAAAAACCAAGGTTACGGACCTCTACGCTTGTACCGCCCGCAATTGTAAAGCCCCATTTTTCAATAAGTGCATCAGTACCTATACCCTCAAGGGTAAGCTCTGTGGGCCTTGATATATCACACATATTAAAGTATGAGTCGTCCCCCATATCCCTGTCTGTAAGCCCATTTATTGCAACTACGCCGTTTGCTTTGTCAGTGTCTTTGCTGCCGTCTGCATCACGGGTTTGGGTATCAACCGTACCTATAAAACGTACTGCAAGTGGGTTGGAAAAACGACGTGCATTGGACAATATATTGGCTATACCGGTGTAACCTTCATAGGTTACAGTATTTTTGTTTTCGTTTGTTACATAGATAACGTCGGCATCATCTTTAAGAGTTCCGTCGTTATTGTATGCCCCTACGCCGCTTGAATAGTTGAAATGCGCATATCCGTCACGGTTGTAGCTCATGGTGGTGACAGTTGTGCTTGTACTGCTGCCATCAGAGGCGGTAAGGCGAAGAGTATATCTTGTATCGCCTTTAAGCCCGGGTATATCCACTCTGTTATCCCTTATAAGCTGACTGTCGACTTGTGTATATGTGGAATCGTCTGCTAAAGTTTCCTTGTATTCCACAGTTGTTACATCGCTGCCCGACCATTCGGCAAAGGCAGTTTCGTACCAACCACCGCTTGAAACTATGCTTATATCCGCACCGGACACGGTAAATGAAAGGCTTGTAAGCATAACGGATACCGCAAGTACTGCCGCTGCTGCCTTGGTTAATAACATTTTCAATTTATTTTCTCTCCTTTTTCTGAATAGTGCATTTTCAACTTGATAATACCACAATGTGTGAGTAGGGGCAACATAATTTTTTTATCTGAAAAAAATTACCCCAAAAAACAGTTTTTGCCTGCCTTTTGGGGTGGATATTATGCTTCGTTTTCCCAGTTGTGGTATACGTTTTTTACATCGTCATCATCATCGAGAAGGTCAAGAAGCTTATTCATCTTTTTAATGTCGTCCTCGTCAGTAAGTGTGGTGTATGTCTGAGGTATCATTGTTACTTCTGCCTCATCGGGAGTAAAGCCTGCATCTTCAAGTGCTTCTCTTACTGCCGAAAAATCTTCCGGTGCGGTTATTATTTCAAAACCTTCATCGCTTTCGGTTATGTCCTCTGCGCCCGCTTCAATAGCTGCCATTTCAAGTTCTTCGGGATCGATTTCCTTATCTTCGTCTTTAGCTATCATTATCTGACCTTTTTCGTCAAACATAAAGCTTACGCAGCCGCTGTTGCCCATATTTCCGCCGCCTTTAGTAAAAGCGGAACGCACGTTTGCGGCAGAACGGTTGCGGTTGTCTGTAAGTACTTCTACTATTACAGCTACGCCGTTGGGACCGTAACCCTCGTAAGTGATTGACTCATAGTTTACGGCATCAAGGTTGCCGGCTGCCTTTTTGATACTTCTTTCAATGGTATCGTTTGGCATATTATTCGACTTTGCCTTGGCAATAGCGTCTCGGAGCCTTGAGTTGTTGGCGGGATCCGGACCGCCTGCTTTAACGGCTACTGCAAGCTCACGTCCGATTACGGTGAAAATTTTACCCTTTGCGGCGTCGTTTTTCTCCTTTTTGTGTTTAATATTGGCGAACTTGGAATGTCCACTCATTGATAAAACCTCCAATTATTTCCCTTTCGGGTATGTTCATATAGTCATCAAAGGTCATTTTATCACATTTTTGCTCTGATTACAACTTTTTTTTGTATACAGCTTAAGAAGCTCTTAAATATTTGATGCACCATACTACTTATTCGGGAAGTAAGGGTGTTATTTGTTTAAAATAAGCATATAATTTATTAAAAAAATCTTAAATTTATATAAAATAACGGAAAAATAAAAATATCTCTTGCACACATAAAGTGATTGTGCTATAATCATAGCAGTGATAAAGTTAATTTATCATAACTTATTTACAGACGCCTCCCCTGTCTGTAGATTTTTCTTTAATCCTTTTTATATATTCTTTTTTCCCACGATAAAAGGCTGCGTTCGTTTGCAGCCTTTTATTGTTGAATTAAATAAATAAGTTGAAGAAAGCCTTTTATTGTGTTATACTAATTCTGTTTAAAAATTCGGACGCAAACGTGTTTGTATAAGTACTTATATAATTGGAGGAAATGAAATTATGAAAAGGTTTACAGCTTTATTTATAGCGGCAACTATGCTTTTAGGAGGTTGTTCATCAAGTACTGCATCAACTTCGGAAGGTGAACAGACCACTGCCCGGACTTCGGAGCAGGGTAGTACTGAAGCGATTTCCTACAAGGTCGGTATAGCCCAGTTTGCGCCTCACGGTTCTCTGGACAACTGCCGAGAAGGCTTTAAGCAGGGACTTGAGGAGGCAGGTTTAAGCGTTGTTTATGACGAGCAAAATGCTCAGGCTGAAACCTCTGCTGCAAATCAGATTGCACAGAGTTTTGCAGCAGACGGCGATATGGATCTTATTTGTGCCATTGCAACACCTATGGCACAGGCTGCATATAATGCGGCGTCACAGGCCGATATACCTGTTGTATATACAGCTGTTACAGATCCTGTTGCCGCAAGTCTTGCAAATGAGGACGGCTCATCCGTGGGCAATGTGACAGGTACAAGTGACAAGCTTGCCATAGATGCACAGCTGCAAATGATACGTGATTTTATGCCGGAGGCAACCGATATCGGCATACTGTACAGCACAGGCGAGGCTAACTCTGTCAGCGCTATCGCAGAGTACAAGGAACTTGCGGGAAACTACGGATTTAATATAGTAGAAAGCGGTGTAAGTCAGGCTGCAGATATTCCGCTTGCTGCTAACGATCTTGTTTCAAAGGTTGACTGCATAACCAATCTTACCGACAATACCATTGTTACCAATCTGCCAACTGTTTTGGATGCGGCAAACACTGCCGGAATACCGGTGTTTGGCAGTGAGATAGAACAGGTTAAAAACGGCTGCGTGGCTGCGGAGGGACTTGATTATGTTGCCCTTGGCAAGCAGACGGGTGAAATTGCTGCACGTATTTTAAACGGTGAGGACGCTTCAACCATTCCGTATGAAACCATTACCGAATATCAGCTTTATATCAACAGCGAGGCGCTTGCATCACTTGGCATCGAAGTGCCTGCCGAGCTTGCGGACAGCGCCATTGAGGCGGAATAAGCCTGTGTGAAGGAGTTTTTAAATTGCAATTATTAATCAGTGTACTGGAGCAGGGATTTATCTATGCTATCTTGGCTCTGGGCGTATACATTACTTATAAAATACTGGATTTCCCTGATTTGACGGTTGACAGCAGTTTCCCGTTGGGGGCTGCGGTTTGCGCCGCCCTTATCACAAGGGGAGTCAATCCCTATCTTACCTTGCCCGTAGCTTTTGCGGCGGGGGCTGTGGCAGGTCTTGTCACAGGTCTTATCCATGTCAAGTGCCACATCAGGGATCTGCTTTCCGGTATCATTACTATGACTATACTTTATTCCATCAACCTGCATATAGCAGGGGGTGTTGCAAATGTACCTATCTTCAGTAATGACAATATATTTTCAGTTTTTCCTTTTAAAGATGCCCTTGGTATATTCAACACAACTGTAGTTATACTTATTATACTTATAGTGGCTAAGCTTTTGCTTGATGGTTATTTAAAAACAAAGTCAGGTTATCTTTTACGTGCTGTTGGTGATAACCCTTCGGTTGTTACCTCTCTTGCAAAGGACAGTGGCACCGTTAAGATACTTGGACTTACCATTTCAAACGGTCTAGTTGCCCTTGCAGGCTGTGTTATGTGTCAGCAGCAGAGGTTTTTTGATATTTCCATGGGTACGGGTACTATTGTAATAGGTCTTGCCTCGGTTATTATAGGTATCAACCTGTTCAGAAAGGTTCCTTTTGTTGCGGCTACCTCTGCGGTTATTGTGGGTTCGGTTATATATAAGGCGTGCGTTGCCATTGCCATATCAAAGGGTCTTGCGCCTATTGATATGAAGCTTATTACAGGCGTGCTCTTCCTTGTTATACTTATTCTGGGACAGTTTGGAGGCAGGCTTAAGAAATGATTGAGTTAAAAGGCATATACAAAACATACGGCAAAGGAACCGTTAATGAGCAGGAGCTTTTTAACGATTTTAACTTGACCGTGGCGGATAATGACTTTATAAGTGTGATAGGCAGCAACGGTTCCGGTAAAACCACTATGCTTAATATGATATGCGGTTCTATCCCTATTGACAGGGGTGAGATTGTTATTAACGGCAGCGATGTGGGTAAGCTTAAGGAGTTTAAACGCTACCGAAAAATAGGCAGAGTCTATCAGGACCCTGCTGTGGGCACTTGCCCTTCTATGACTATCCTTGAAAATATGTCCCTTGCAGATAATAAGGGTAAGCTTTACGGACTTACTCCCGGTACTCCCAAAAAACGCATTTCCTATTATAAGGAGCTTTTAAGTGAGCTGGGGCTGGGACTTGAAAACAAGCTTAATGTTAAAGTAGGTTTGCTTTCGGGAGGACAAAGGCAGGCTATGGCGCTTTTAATGACCTCGATGTCGCCTATTGACTTTCTTATTCTGGATGAGCATACCGCTGCCCTTGACCCGAAAACGGCAGAGGTTATTATGCGCCTTACCGATAAAATCGTAAGAGAAAAGAAGCTTACTACTATAATGGTTACTCACAACCTTATTTATGCCCTTGAGTATGGCAACAGACTTATTATGATGCATGAGGGCAAGGCGATCCTTGACATCAGCGGCGAAAAAAAGAAGAATGCCGCTGTGGATGACTTGCTTAATCTGTTTAATAAAATCAGCCTTGAAAGAGGCAATACTGTGTAAAAATTTAGCCCTGTGTTTGTATTTTAATTGCAAACACAGGGCTTTTTTTGCAAAATAATTCTAATATGCCTAAAAAATACAATTCGATTAATCATTAAATACTAATAATTAACTTAAGTTTATAAAGTGTTATAATTAGTTCATAAATTTTAATTTGTTAATGTTGTAATGGAGGGAATTAAATTTTATGAAGAAGAGGTTAGTATGCATATTCCTTACTTCAACTATGCTTTGGGGAAGTATCGGTGTGTATGCGCAGGATGAGGCGGGCAGTTCTCTGCCGGAGGGGACTGTTACATTCTTAGATTCTTAGACAGTGATGAAAGTGTTTCTTCGCAGGCTGTTGAAGTTGCTGAATCGGTAAAGGTTGATGCGGATATGGAAGAAGAGGTGTCTGAATCGGTGGATGAAAAGGATGAGGAAACCTCATCTGCTGCAATTAACGCCTATGCTGTGGATACAAATTATCTGGAACTTGATCAGATGGATGCAAACGGCGTGCATTATACGCTTACGGTTAAGACCAATTATGAGTTTAACGGTGAGATTTGCTGTCAGGTTACTAACATTTCCAAGGATGTTATTTGCGATGTTGTTGTGCCTGAGTATGTAACTGTCGGTACAGATGAAAAGGTTAATTTGCCGATACGTTCCATAGGCGAAAATGCATTTGAGACGGCAAAGATCAATTCGGTAACGCTGCCTGAAACCATAAGAGAAATAAAGGAGAGAGCTTTCCTTAACTGTACCAATGTAAAGACAATCAATGTCAATGGTAAATTGATGGCAACGAAAAAGGTGCAGCGGTTTGATGAAAACGGCAATCCTTTAACGGATGATAATGGTGACTATGTATATGCAGATGAAATAATTAAAGAAAACCTGACCACATCAGGCAATACCGTGAACACTACCATAGAAAAGGAAGCTTTCAAAGGCTGTATATCTCTTTAGACCGTCAGCATAAGCGGTATGCGTACCATGGGTCACAGCTTGTTCAGCGGCTGCAGCTCCCTTAAAAATGTTGATTTTTCCACCGACGGTATGCTTGAGGTTGTACGTAATCAGGTAAAAACTTACGAGCTTGCCATGAAGCTGGGAAAATATACTTTTGAAAACTGTACCGCTTTGGAAGAAATTACTCTTCCTAAAAATGTTTCAACTGTAGGCGAACGTCCGTTTAAAAACTGTACTTCCCTCAGGATAGTTAATATAGGATCTAATGTATCAGGTATTGTACTTGAGTCCTTTGAGGGCTGTACTGCAATGGAAAAAGTTTATGTAGATGAAAGCAATACTTTATACAGTAGTTTTGACGGTATATTTTATATAGGTATAGCGTTGCGCCCGGGTCAGCTTGAATACTGCCCTCCATGCAACGATATCGAAACCATTGAGCTGCCTAAAACAGTAACTTCCATCCGTGATAAAGCGGTTATGGGTAATCCCAATATAAAAAATCTTATTGTACAGGCTAATATGGACTCAAATGGAAACACAATAAACCGTACAGTCAATATTAATCAGTCCGCATTTCAGGGCTGCACAGCTCTTAGAAATGTTGAACTTGGGGTTCAGACTAATATAGGTCAGGATGCTTTCAGAGATTGTACTGCACTCACCAACTTAGACCATACGTATAATGCAGGTACCATAGGACAAAGTGCTTTCAGAGGCTGTACCTCATTAAAGACATTGGAGCTTTATGGCTGGAGCAGAATTGGTGTAAACGCCTTTGCATTCTGTACCGGACTTGAAAGCGTTACCGCAGTTGAAGGAGTGGGAAGTATCGGTAACAACTGTTTCGAGGGGTGCACATCTCTTAAAACGGTTGATCTGAGTATGGCAGGTGTTAATGTGGCAGGAGCCGATGCTGATACAAAGTATACCCTGGGTACATATGTTTTTAAGGACTGCTCTTCACTTGAAAAAGCAGATCTTCCACCGGGACTTTTGGGACTTAGTACAGGTACTTTCCAGAACTGCGTTAAGCTTGCCACTGTAACCTGTGGGGATAATCTTGGTATAATCAGAAGTCAGGCTTTTGACAACTGTCCTTCCCTTGTGTCACCTCCAAGTCCAAGGTTTCTGGCAAGAATAGAGAGTAATGCCTTTACAGGCTGTACATCTCTTAAGGATTACTATATGACAAGAAGTGTAATTGTATTTGACAATAATGCTTTTGTAAATTGTCCGAACCTTGTTATCTTTGCTCCGGAAGGCAGTCGTGCTCTTGAATATGCTATAAATAACGGATATGACTACACTCTGGTTGCAGATGATATAAAGGATGAGGAGTTCCTTATTCAAGGTGCTGATGGATCAATTACAGGTTACCGCGGAGGATTTGAATCCCTTACGATACCTGATGACTTCTTTGCGGAGGGGGATGTCAAGTCTTTGGGGAATGGCAGTAAGGTCTGGATTACAAATGCACTTTCAGGCTCATCCTGCTCTATGCGGGATTATTTAAAGGAGCTTAATCTGGGACATGTTGAAATTTTACCCGGATCAACACTTGCGTCTTCTGCTATTGAAGAGATTAGCATGCCTAATATGAGGATCATATATAACAATGCTCTTCAATCAGCAAAGTATCTTAAGAAAGTTACTATTCACGGCAGTGTTGAGGCCATAGGCTCAGGCGCCTTCAATGGTTGTAATTTTCTCTCTGAGGTGATCTTTGAAGCCGGTGAAGGCACTATAGCATTCAAGCAGCCTGTATGGGGACTGGATGTTTCTGATTATACAGCGGACTCAATCGGTATATTCGATGGTTGTCTGGGTCTTGAAACCTTGAGTCTTTCGGATAGAGTGACATATATTCCGGAGTATTGTTTCCAAAATTGCACCTCTTTGAGAGTGTTTGATTCGTCACGTGCGATAACAGAGATAAGAAGATATGCATTTAGCGGCTGTACTTCATTAGACACGTTAAGGCTTAGTCCCCTTACCGAACGCATCGGAGAAGGGGCTTTCCAGAACTGTACAGCTCTTGAGGTTGTAACCTTGCAGCATAACACTTTCCTTGAAAAGGAAGCCTTTAACGGCTGCACAAATATAGAGCGTATTATTATACCTCAGACAGTCAATGTGGCTATTTCAAATGTACCTTTTATAAACACCTATGATGCAACTATCGTATGCGCTGCAAATTCCAAGGGTGAAGAGTATGCAAAGGCATTTAATGCCCCCTTGAATATTCAAATCTTTTCAACAGCGTAAGCGAGGCAAATCAATATGTGGACAAATATAACTATAAGATAGAATACGGCGAGTTCCTTGATGGTGTTGAGTATACAACAGTAAAGGGCAGGGTAAGCATCCCTGAAGGTGTGACCGTCAGAAGGGACGGAAATGTGCTTACAAACGGCAGCTATGTCTTTGGCGGAGATAAGCTTACCTTTGAGGTGGCACAGATAAAGGGACAGGATCCTGTACTTGACATTAACGGTAATTAGGTTGATTATACAAAGGAATATATCGTGCCCGAAAACAGGAATGTTGAAATTACCCTTGAATATAAGGAGCTTAAGGGTAAACTTACCATACCTCAGGGTGTAAAGGTATACAAAGGGGATACCGAGCTTCTTGACGGCGATTATGCAAGGACGGGGGATGAGCTTACCTTTGTACTTGACAACAGTGACATTACCAAGGTGGCTACGCTTTATATAAACAGTCAGCTTGTTGACAGCAATGGAGTCTATACAGTACCTGCCGATACCCACCTCGTGCTGACAGTAAAGTATTCGGAGCTATGGGCAGGCTTACAATTCCACAGTATGTAAAAGTGTATTGTGAAGGAGAGGAACTTGTTAATGGAAGTTATGCTGAGGCTGGCAGTCAGCTTACCTTTACGGTTGAAACCGTAAACGGTCAGGCAGGACAGCTTTATATTAACGGTACAGCTGTGGATTCTGCTGCGGCATACACTGTTCCTGAGGGTGTTAATTTGGTTATTACCGTTAAATACCCGAACCTTAAGGGTGAAGTAACCATTCCAGAAGGAGTTACCGTTTACAAAAACGGAGCGCTTTTAACAAGCGGAAGCTATGCTGCGGAGGGTGACAGACTGACCTTTGAACTTGCTGAAAAGTATAAGGATGGAAAACTTTTTATTAACGGTGTTGAATTTGATGTTTCCAGAATATATACTGTTCCTGCGGATACAGATGTGGTGATAACGGTATCCATACTGGCATTTAATTACGGCGATGCCAATGCTGATGGAAAGCTGACGGCTCAGGATGCTTCTATTATACTCCAAAAGACGCTTGACAACAGTTTTGTAATGCCTTGTGAAAATAAATGACAATGTTATGCCGCTACTGAAATAGGGGCGGTATTCTTATTTATAAGCATATGGCAGATATATATAAAACGAGGTTTAATTTTTATCTTGCTCGTTGACAGATATACCTATTTTGTGGTATCTTTATTTCAGTATAATTCTGATTTAAATGATAAAAGATAATATGAGGTGATATAATGCTTAAATTTACTAAGATGACAGGCTGTGGCAACGATTATGTATATATCAACTGCTTTGAGGAGAAAGCAGAGAATCCCTCCGAACTTTCAAAGCGTGTAAGCGACAGGCATTTCGGTATCGGTTCTGACGGACTTGTGCTTATTTGCCCAAGTGAGGTTGCCGATTGCAGGATGAGGATGTTTAACCCTGACGGCAGCGAGTCGGAGATGTGCGGAAATGCTATTCGCTGTGTGGGCAAGTACGTACACGACAGGGGCATTATAAATAAAACAACTATTACAGTTGAAACTCTTGCAGGTATCAAAATACTTGAGCTTCACTTAAATGATAAGGGTGAAACAGAGACCGTTACCGTTGATATGGGAGAGCCTGTTCTTGAGCCAGAGCAGATACCTGTTGTGGCAGAGGGTACACCTGTTAAGGGACTTAAGCTCAGCGCTCTTGACAAGAGCTGGGATTTTACCTGTGTATCAATGGGCAATCCTCATGCTGTTACATTTATTGATACTCCAGTTAAGGACTTTGAGGTAACTAAGTACGGTCCTATGCTTGAAGTTGACTCTCACTTCCCACGGAAGGCTAATATCGAATTTGCGGAAAAGGTTGATAACTCCCACCTTAAGATGAGGGTTTGGGAGAGAGGTACAGGTGAAACCTGGGCTTGCGGTACAGGTACCTGTGCTACCGTTGTTGCATCCAACATTATGGGCGTGTGTGACAGAGGTCCCGTTGACGTTGAGCTTCTGGGTGGAACGCTTACAATTGATTGGAACAAGGATGACGGTCACGTATATATGACGGGTCCTGCTACCTTTGTTTTTGACGGCGTTCTCTTTGACTGATGGATAAACGGCTGTTTTTTGCTATTTACAACTTTACGGCTAAAAGACGTTGGGTCCGATGGCTTGCCGAGGGCATTGCTCGTCTTTCAAAAAGTTTTTTCTTTGTTATATATGGCATAGGCGTACTTTGGCTGCTTGTCGATGCACCTTATCATCTGTATAGGTTTATCATTATTCCGCTTTTAACTCTGTGTTATAACAGTTTTTTGCGGAAAAAAATCGGCAGAGTGCGCCCCTTTGTCCGTTTTGGATTGGAGCCGCTTTTATCTCATGAGGCAAACGGCTCCTGCCCAAGCAACCATGCTGCCTCGGCTATGGTTATTTCATTTGCTTTTTGGCTTATCAGTCCGTATATAAGCGTTGTTTTGATAATTATTGCCCTGTTTACGGGTGTATCAAGGATATGCGCCGGCGTTCACTATCCACTTGATGTAATTTTAGGTTGGCTTATAGGTGGAGTTATAGGTATTGTCGGTTTTATTCTGTTATAGGAGGTACAGAGGTGTTTTTTGCTGTCTTTAATGATAACCGTATTGATTTGCTTATAAAGAAAGCAAAAAAAGGCGATGAGGCAGCCTTCTGTAACCTTATTGGAGATATTGAGCCTTTTGTGTTTAATCTTGCTCTGCGTATGATGAACGGAAATCGTCAGGATGCTGAGGATATGGCACAGGAGGCTTTTTTGCGTGTGTACAAATCTATGAGTGGATACAAGGAAAACTCTTCCTTTAAGACTTGGGCGCTGCGTATCTGCAAAAATGTTTGCCTTGACGAATTAAGACGCAGACAGTCACGGATTTCCGATACCTTGGAAATTCCGGAAACCGTTCCTGACAGCTTTTCGGTGCAGGATGAAGTACTTGCAGGTGAAAGACGCAGAGCACTGGAAAAGGCAGTGGACAGTCTGGAGGAAAGGACTAAAACGCTTATTGTGCTTCGGGATATTAACGGCATGAGCTATAAGGATATTGCGGAGGTAATGGATATGGAAATAGGTACCGTTAAGTCAGCTATTAACAGGTCCAGAAAAAAATTGCGTGAAATTTTGGAGGAACAAAATCTGATTTAGTCCGTCTATATTAATGAAGGGTGGTGATTGTATGAGCTGTGAGGAAATAAAGGCACTTTTAGATGAATATATGTGTGGTGAATTGGATGAGGATCAAAACAGGCAGATTAAGGCACATTTGGATACTTGTGGTGATTGCAGAGCGGAGTATGTGAAGCTTAAGGCGCTTAAGGAGGATCTTGCGGATTTGTCACAGCCTGTTCCGCAGGACTTTAAAGACAGGTTTTTGCGCAGACTTAGGCGTGAAAATCGCTTTGCTTTTATTAATAGGATAAGTGTGGGTGTGGCTGCTGCTGTGGTACTTATTTGTGTTATAGGTATTGGTTACGGTGGAGGATACAACAACGGTCTTGAGGATAAAATGCGAGCAATGGGCAGCTTGGAGATGACCACCGAGGAAAATACAAACGATACGGCGGAGAGTAAATTGCTCGAGATTACAACAAAGCAGATTGATACTACAGATGAAGCGATTGCACAGGCAGAAAGTACAGAGGCGGCAACTGCGCAGACCGAAGATATAAAGGTTGTACCAAAGGCAGTCGAAAACAGGGAAGTTGTTACAGAAATGATTACCGAAAATATAGTTACAAATATTCAAGTTGCCATAAATGAGGAAAGTGTGCAAATCGAAACTGATTTGGAAACTGAAACCGAGTCTGTCTGTGAGGACAGTACTGTGGCGGTTGCAAAGATGGGCAGATCTTCTATTCCTGATGATCATATGGATGAGGGAGAGGAAAATTCTAACGAAGCAGTTGATACCCAAACGGCGTTTGAGGAAAGTGCGCCGGCTGTAGCGTCTGTACAGAGTACCGATGAAACTGTATCATATCATGAGGCTGAAGTCAATCTGGTGGTTATAGGTACTGACACCGATACATTAATAAGTATTTTATCTGAGATTGAAGATATTTCGGATGTTAAGGCTGAAGAAAACATTATAACTGCAAGAGTGGATGGTATGAGCTATAAAAGTTTTAAGGAGCTTTTGTCCGATTTTACTGTTGACGAAGAAGACATATATGTAGAAGAAAGCAGCGTTAATTACAGTATAAGTATAAGAGTGAAATAATACCTTTTTTACTTAATTAAAAAAAAGTAAAAAAAGGTATTGACTTTTGACCTTTTTCTGTTGTATAATAATCAAGCGCTGTTAAGGAGTAGTACTCAAGTGGCTGAAGAGGCTCCCCTGCTAAGGGAGTAGGTCGTGAAAGCGGCGCGAGAGTTCAAATCTCTCCTACTCCGTCGCTAAGCTGTCGATTGTTCGGCAGCTTTTTTTGTGTTTTAGATTGATTGGGCTATATATAGTTGTAAGTGCTGTGTTTTTTCTATATATGATATAGGTAAATTTTTTTGCAAAAAAAGTAAAAAAATCTGTTGACAATTGTAAAGAGCTGTGATAATATATATTCTGCTGTCGGCGAGATACGCCGGAGCAAAAAAACTTTTGAAAAAAGTTGTTGACAAGCCTTTAGGTTTGTGCTAAAATAACTTTTGTTGTCGCCAAGATGGCAACGAAAAAAGATTTTCAAAAAAATAAAAAAAGTTCTTGACAACAGATAAAAGTTATGATAAACTATTTAAGCTGTCGCAAGGACAGAGAGCTTTGAAAAAAGCTCGAAAGGCTTTAAATAAGCCTATCTCG
>CALWRD010000122.1 GCA_944383875.1 uncultured Clostridia bacterium
GTCTCCCTTTTTTGCAGGCGTTTTCCAACGCCGATATATCAATATTTCCGTTTCGGATTTTTAGGGAATCTCCCTTCTTTAACCCTTTTTTCCTGATCAAAAAGCTCCTTGATGCTCCACAGGCAGCACATCCCCACAACCGCAAGGCAAGCGGAGAGGACAACCCATTCAACAAACACCGAAAGCAAAAGCAGAACTATGCCCGCAAGAGCAAAAAGCCACCGGATATTTTGGGAAAAATAACACTCCGCCTTAATAACAAGGGGATAAAACAAACCTATACAAATAAAACAAACCAAACCTATAACTATCCCGGAAAGGTACATACGGCAGATCCTTTCAAAACTATCCTCCCCCGAGGAAAAAGCCTCAACCCAATGTGGTTGTTCTTACAGAAACGGCATTTGACTTGGTTGATTTTCCAACACCGCTCTGATTGACGACATTACAGCTGTTGAGGTAAACCACCTCAATGGTAGGTGCTGTATAGGTCTTCATCTCTAAACCTCCTGTTCTGCACTAAAAATATACTTTTAGGTACAGCAAAAAAGCCAAACCGTGTCCTATCCCCATCGGACCATCTAATCATACCATATAAATAGGTTTCTGTAAACCCTTTTACAGCTTTATTAAAAATTCCTTTGAATGTAAACCAAGGTAATTGATTTTCAAAGCTGTACTTAACGCAAAAAAACATTTTACGGTAATGATCCTTTGTTTTCCTCAGCATTGTTTAAATTAAAGGAATACTTCCCGATGTTTATTTGGTCTTTCCGGCAGGAATCAGAGCCGAGCAGATGATGAACAGGACAGAAAGTACAATGGCAAAACAGTATGGCAGATGGGAAACAGCCCCGCCAAAGGCAGCAGTCACAAGAGACATCAGGACAGGTGAAAGGAACTGAGCCAGATACAGCGCCGCAGAGATCAACGGCATAACTGTCGTGGCAGCCGCCTTGCCCGCCTTCATGGATGCCTCGGACATAATATAAGGGATACCTGCCCCATTGGCAAAGCCGATAAATACTGAACCCAACAGAGTACCTGCCCAGCCTCCCATCAACGCCAGCAGCAAATAGCCTATCAGGAAAGAAAGGGGAGCCAGAAACTTGGTTCTGCCGCCCAGCAGCAGCTTGATACGTACAAACAGCAGTCCGCCGCAGAAAGCAACGAAATCCATACCCGCCATAATGACAGCAATATAATTTTGCGGAATAATTCCTTCGGAAACAGTCTCCAATGCAAAGTTTGCGGGATAGACAAAGAAAACAGACATCAGCAGGAACATGGCAAGGATATACAGAAAATTGTCACGGAGTACACCCCTTGACTCTGACTCTTCCGGATTTTTATCCTCCTCCACGACCCTTGTATCCCCGATAATCTTATCGTTAGGCAGATATATAAGGCACAGCACAATGCTGATAAGTCCCATCAGATACACAAGAAAGCTTGCACGCCAGCTGATGTTGGCAAGCAGTCCGGACAGCAGGGTAGCAATGACGCCGCCCATCTGATTCATGGCAGAAGAATAGCCCATCAGACCTACCTGCCGCTCAGGTGGAAAATAGTAGGACAACAAGCCTGTGGACAGGGGCATAATAATGCCTACACCTATACCAACCAAAGCCCGCATAACAAGCACCAAAAAGATGTTGTCAAAGATGCCCGCAGCGCAGCCTCCCATCGTGTAGAGCAGCAGACCCAAGAGCACCAGCGTTTTTGCGCCGAAGGTCCTGCAAAGCTTAGGGAAAATAAAGTTGGTAATAATAATAAACAAAGCCGGCACGCTGATAATCATCTGTACAAACAGCTGATTGCTGTCGGCAAAATACGCTCGGATGACACCCAACGCAGGCGCCACGGCAGCCCCCGCCATAACCGTCAACAGTGACAGTGACAAAATACTTACGGTCAGACTTTTTCCGTTAATTGATTGCTCAGACAAAAAAATCGCTCCTTTACAAATTTATATATAAATGCAAACAAAAATGCGTAAGCCCTGTAGGGTCTGACGCATTTTTCCACTTATCACACTGATTCTAGCACAAATTTTTTTAAAAAGTCAAATTAAAAATGGAGTGATTTTGAAAAAAATATTTCGAAGTATAGCAAACCTAACCCTGTAAAATCGGCACAATCAGGCATTGTTTTCAGGGTACGGTTGTGTATTTGATTTGCCGCTGTAATTTGCCCGAAAAACTTTCCATATATTTTTTTAAATTTTTACTTGACAAACGGTTATAAATATATTATACTGATAAAGTCGCTGATGAATACAGCAACGCAACAATATAATACTTATGTGGCCTGGTAGCTCAGCTGGTTAGAGCGCTGGCCTGTCACGCCAGAGGTCGAGGGTTCGAGCCCCTTCCAGGTCGCCACATTATGGGAGCATAGCTCAGCTGGGAGAGCATCTGCCTTACAAGCAGAGGGTCATAGGTTCGAGCCCTATTGTTCCCATTTTATTTATGCCGGTGTGGCGGAATTGGCAGACGCAAGGGACTTAAAATCCCTCGGGGGCAACCCCGTACCGGTTCGAGTCCGGTCACCGGCATCAATAAAGAAAATAAACCAAGCTTTTTGTCTTTAGGACAGTAAGTTCGGTTTATTTTTTTTGCAAAAAACGGGGCTGCCGCAAAAAGCAGCTGCCCCGAATACTAATTTTAATTATCACCGGTCCCGCTTATAGGCGTCAATACACCGCCGTTAAGGAGGGAATAAGTACCGTCGTTAAGATAATCATTAAGATGGTTATCCGCATTATAGTAAATATTTTTTCCCTTATCGGTAATTATCTCACCAAAATTCCTGTCATTTGCTATACGCTCATCGGTAACCACAAAAGCGTCCACATAGCAGTCACCTGTAAGCTCCAGCTTGCTGTCGCCGCTTATCTCAACATTCATGGAACCGATTGTATTGGAGTAATTAAGCTGACCCTTATAGTTGCTTCCGTTTTCAAGATTAAGGTTAATAATTGCCATATCGTCGCCGGAAATATTGCCTTCAAGGGATTGACCGTCAAGGTTGAGCTCAATGGTAGCTTCACGCATACCTCTGCTGTAGTTGTATACAGTATTTAAAATATTTTCAAAGCCTTCCAATACAACATTTTTGAAATTAATAACCACATTGGAATTTTCAACGGTAATGGCTGCGCCCTTCTCACCGCCCTTAAAGGTTACGTCGGTAAGATTAATCACGGTTTCATCATAGTTATCTCCGCTGTTTGTTACTTTAATACCGCTTGAATCCCCTTCAAAAACAACGTCGCTGGCATTTATATCGGCAGATGAGCCGCCATAAATCGTAACTGCGTCAGTGGTAACCGCCTGAAGGGTAGAATCGTTAACATCCAAGTTGCCCGCACTGTCTACAGCGGTGCTGTCCGTTCCCCTGGCAAAGATGTTGGAACCTGAAATAACCGCACTGCTGTCACTGTCAACATAAACACCCTTGGACTGACTTTCACCTACGGATATGTTTACATTGTTAAGTTCCGCCTCTGCTCCGTTTGTAACGGATACCGCATTTGTCTCATCAGCCGATGTGGAAATTTTGCTTCCCGTTATCTTCAGTACCGAACCACTGCCGTCGGCAGTGGCTGCATCGCCCTCGGCAACGGAAATTTCATTGCCGTTTATCTCAACGGTTTCTCCGCCTGCCGCCTGAACGGTTTCCGTAATCTGCTCATTTGTCTGAGTATCGCTGCCTGTATCTGTTTCGCCATCGGAGGATGTTGTGTTGTTATCCGTCTGGGTTGTACCTGTATTGGCATTTTGCGAACCCGCAGCTTCATACACTTCAACAGCCTTGTAAAGCATAACTGCCATTTCAGCCCTTGTAACCGTATCGTTAGGCTTGATTTCACCGTTTGAACCGCTCACTATGCCAAGCTTTGTAAGGGTACCCACCGCAATCCTGTCGGTGGTGTTAAGCAAAAGATTTGCATCCGAATACATTGATACGTCGGTTGAACCGTTTGAACCTACACAGCCGTACAGATTCATTGTATTAAAAAGCATTTCAAAGGCTTCAATACGCTTAATCGGATTCTGTGGATAAACTATGGGAGAATTTGGTATTATTCCGTTGCCTCGTGCATTGGTAACAGCGGTAAAATAGTAATCATCCGCTGAAACGTCGGAAAAATTATACATATTGACATTAATTGCAGGAAAATCAAAGGCATTATCCAGAAGAAGGATAAAATCTCCCCTCTCCATAAGTGACTCGGGAGCAAACATATTGTTGCCCACGCCGTTTGCAAAGCCCGCCTCACAAAGAGCATCCACCTCATCAATAGCCCAGAAACCGTAGCTTTGCGAATTCATATCAACAAAATACAAAGACTGTGCGGCATCCGCAAAGGCTGTCGTGGAAAGCAAAAGGGAAAGCGCCAGTGCAGACAGGCTTACCAAATGTCTTTTCATTATAAAAACTCCTTTCATAATATACTCAAAGCGGTATATCCCGCTTTCAGTTTGTCAAAAAATTTAAATTTAGTCGAAATTTTGAAGTCTGCAACCACACAACTTGCAACTGGCGTCGCAGACTTTAATCCGCAGAACGGGCTTTGCCCGTTCGAGGGTATAACTAAGGCACTTTTGCCTTTAGCAAAAGCCGCCCAAAGGGCGGTCGCATTCCTTGCGATGCAGATGTGTCGAAATGAGGGCAAAGCCCTCTTTGAGGCACGGGTTGTTACTTCCTTGGTGGGTACGATAGTACCCCCACTGCAAGAAATGTGAGCATTTCTTGCAAGGCTGTCGACTTTTTCGACAGCCTAAAAGCGGTATATCCCGCTTTCTGCCTATATTTACGGAAAAATCCCCTCATCTTTTTTACAACAGCGCAAAGATTTTTCCATCTGGTCAAATCATTTTGAGAATATTACCTTTAACATAAACAGGGGAAGCTGAAGCATCCTGACAAAACGTGTGGGCTGAGTAATGAGTCTGTAAAACCATTCAAGCCCAAGCTTTATAAATAAATCCGGAGCACGTTTAATGGAACCGCTCATAATATCAAAGCTGCCGCCAACGCCTATGGCAGCCTTAAAGCCAAGCTCCTTTGCGTGATTGTATATCCACTTTTCCTGCTTCGGAAATCCTATGCCTACCAGCAGCAAATCAGGATGTTTTTGCTTAATATCTTCAATAATCTCTTTTTCTCTTACTTCGTCAAAGTATCCGTTTGCGCAGCCCACGACCTTAAGCCCCGGATGCTGTCTTTCCATATTTTCCTTAGCCGCATCCGTAACTCCCGGAGCACCGCCGAAAAAGTAAACGGTTTTGTCCCTGTCACGTATCCTGTCAAAGACAGCCTGAACCGTATCATAGCCGGTTACCCTTCCCTTAAGTGGATTTTTCTTGATCTTCGCCGCATAGACTATGCCTATGCCGTCGGGAATATTCATATCCGCATCGTTAAGTATATCTTTAAACTCCTTATCCTTCTGCGCCAGCATAACCATCTCCGGGTTTGGAGTAAAAACCATATGAGGGCTGTCGGAATCAAGAAAGCCGCATAT
>CALWRD010000123.1 GCA_944383875.1 uncultured Clostridia bacterium
TTGTTAAAACTGTGGGGCAATAGTTCGGAAACCTTATATATTTCCATATTGCCGCCGCCAAATAATATTATTTCCCCTTCCGGCATAAACTCGTTTAATACCTGTCTGCAAATGCCGCAGGGAAAGGTAATTTCTTCCGAAGATGAAACTACAGCAAGCTTTAAAAATGATGTTTCTCCCTCTGAAACAGCTTTAAAGATCGCTGTTCTTTCTGCACATACGGATGCACCGTAAGAAATATTTTCAATATTGCATCCTGTATATAATTTTCCCCTTGAAGAAAGCAGTGCCGCACCAACTTTAAAACCTGAGTAAGGTGCATAGGCGTTTTCCATTGTCTTTAATGCAAGATCTATAAGTTTACCGTTTTCTCCCATAAGTCACCTTCTAAGTCCTATTTTATTTAAAATATCCTCTTGTTTTGCAAACATTACCTTTTCTTCATCCTCTGTCATATGGTCGTATCCAAGGAGATGCAGCATACTGTGGGCGGTGAGAAACCCCAGTTCCCTTTCAATACTGTGTCCGTATTCTTCCGCTTGAGAAAGGGCTTTTTCGATACTTATAATTATATCTCCAAGATAAAGGGTTCCCTTTGTATCGTTTACAGTCTCCTGCGAAAAATCAATCAGTGGAAAGGAAAGTACGTCTGTAGGTCTGTCAATTCCCCTGTGTTTTTTATTAAGCATATGAATAGTATCATTATCGGTAAGGGTAAAACTTACTTCCGTATCATCTTTGATACCTTCATAATCGAGAGAGGCTTTAATGACTTTTTTAATCAGATCCTCATCCAGATTGAAATCCGTAGTATTATCAAATAAAACACGCATTTTATTTCTCCTTGTTATTTTGGTTGGGATAAGCAACTCTTTCATGATACATTCCTTTAAATATCTCAAGAAAAGCCAATCTTATCTTATCCAAATCGTTGATTTCTAGGCAGCTGTTTTTTAGCTGACCATCGTTTAACTTGTCATTTATAAGCAATTTAATAAAGTCGTCGACTTCTTTTTCAGTCATACCCTTTGACATGGAGCTGCGTACGGCTGCCTCAACCGTATCTGCCAGCATTACAAGTGCAGATTCTTTTGTTGAAGGCAAAGGTCCTTTGTATCTGAAATCCGATTCATCGGGCTGTGGGATTTTGCCAGGATTAGCTTCAGCAAGCTTGCATTGCTTGTAATAGAAAAACTTAACCAGGCTTGTCCCATGATGTTCTCTGACTATGTTCGTAATGACCGGAGGAAGCTTGTATTTTTTAGCAAGTTCTTCCCCTCCGGTAGTGTGAGCGATTATTATTTTTGCACTGTCATATGGGTCAAGGGAGTCATGTATATTGCTGCCGTGCATATTTTCCGCAAAATACATAGGGCAGGCAAGCTTACCTATGTCGTGGTAGAAGGAGCCTGTACGGGCTATCGTGGGATTAGCACCTATTGCATAAGCTGCCGCCTCGGCAAGATTTGCTACGATAAGGCTGTGATGATAGGTTCCCGGTGCTTCCAACATCAGTTTGCGCATTAATTTTTGCTTTGAACGAGCAAGCTCCTGAAGTTTATAGTCTGTCACAATACCAAATGCACTTTCAAGCAGAGGAAGGCTGCCTATACATATGATAATTGAAAGTATGCCTGATATAAAAGCATACAAAGAATAACTTAAAATATAGTTTTTCCAGTAAATATTAAAAAACATCTGTATTCCCACCATAACTATGGCGAAAACAACTGAACTCAGGGAGCCGCACAACAGTATTTTGTTGCGGTCATTGGCCAGTTGAAGTGTCAGGCTGACTATGCTGCCGCATAACCAGAAATAAGTCAGATATGAAAGATCACCCCTGTAAATAAGCATAGTTATTACACTTATCAATAAATTCATAAAAAAAGCAAAGGGCGCACTGAACAAAATTGCCGCAAGCATGGTAAATGCAATAACAGGCACAAAAACATAAGGAAGCGCATGCATAGCATAGGTCAATACCGTCACAAGTGCATATAATGAAAAAAGCAGCAGAACAGAATTGGTATGTGTATACAATTCTTTATGTTCAATAAATATATATCCTATTGCAAAGGAAAAAATAACAATCAGCAGGGTAAAAACTCCCGTGATTTGTACAATATTTTCCCAGAAGCCGTTTTTCTGTAAGTATCCGGACTGATCCAAAAGGGCATATATTTCATCTGTAACGATTTCGCCTTCACCGACAATTTTCTGATTTGCCAACACCTTAACCGGTTCAACCTCGGCAGCCTTTTCCTCTTTGGCACGTTCGGTTGCCTCGGTATCTACGATAAGATTTGGCTGAAGTGCTGAGGAAATAATGTTAAAGGCTGTGTCTGTACCTGTAGTGTCAAGCTGGAGTACCATAATGGAATCACGTACAGAGGTGAGAGTGGTATCAATAGTATCCGAACGAATACCCTGCTCCAATGTGTTCTGAGTAATGGTGAGTATGCTTGTCCTGAACTGCTCATAGTCGTTTACGGACAGTGACATAAGGTATTCATACTGCTGATGTGAAATGAATATATTGGCAGTTATCCCAACCGGTGCCGTACTGTCTAAAAAATCTTCTTCAAAATCAGTGCTTTTAAGCTCTTCAAAAAAACCTTCTATCTCTTCGATTACAGCTTCATCAATGCTTGAATCATGATTATATACATCAGATACTTCGTTTCGTGCCTCATCAATCAATCTCTGTGTAGCTATTTCATTTATTAAGTCATCGGGAGCAAAAAAATCCCTGTCGGATATAGAGTTAACGGCAATTTCATAGCCCTGCTTAATATATGAACCGTTTATTATAAGGGCAAGTGTGCCCACAAATGCCACAAAAAGCAGTACTGCATTAATTATTCTATAAGTGTGCTGCTTGTTTCGTACAATAAGCTTCTCGAATAAATCAATCAATAAAACTCCTCCTTAAAAGGGCTTATTGTTTGGACTTTTTTTGTTCAAATTTTTCATATGCATTTATTATTTTCTGTACCAAAGGATGACGAACCACATCTTTGTTGGTTAATTTGCATATTGATATACCATCAATATTACCAAGGATAGCTGAAGCCTCGGTCAAGCCGGATTTTTTGCCTTTAGGAAGATCTATCTGGGTAATATCACCGGTAATGACAGCCTTGGAACCATATCCAAGCCTTGTCAAAAACATTTTCATTTGCTCGGGTGTTGTATTCTGAGCTTCATCCAACACAATGAAGGAATTGTCAAGAGTACGTCCTCTCATATAAGCCAGGGGCGCAACTTCGATCAAGCCCTTTTCCATATTTCTTAAATAATTTTCAGCACCCATAATTTCGTAAAGTGCATCATATAAAGGTCTTAGATAAGGGTCAACCTTTTGCTGAAGGTCACCCGGTAAGAAACCAAGGTTTTCACCTGCTTCGATAGCAGGTCTTGTAAGTATTATTCTGTCTACTTCGTTATGCTTAAAGGCTGTTATCGCCATAGCCATTGCAAGGTATGTTTTGCCTGTTCCCGCAGGACCTATACCAAAAACAACAGTATCTTTTCTTATTGCGTCAATGTATTTTTTTTGCCCCAGAGTTTTCGGACGAAGAGCTCTGCCGTTCATTGTCATACAGATAAAATCATCTTGTACTCCTTTAGCCTCGGAAAGGTTGTCATCTTCAGCCTCGGCAATAAGGTAGTTTATATTTTGTTCCTGTATGCTTTCACCCGATTCCGCAAGGCTGACAAGTGCATTGAGTACCTGACTTGCCTTATTGACCGAGTTACCTTCGCCTGAAATCAGAATGTCATCGCCTCGGTTAATTATATTAACCGAATATGCATTTTCGATTTTCTTTATATTTTCGTCAAAACTGCCGAAGATATTTGAAATAAGTTCATTCTGAATTTGTATTCTCTGTTGTTCCATTAACTGCATTACCCCCTTGGTCTATCTTTGTCGGAACTATGTAGCTTACCTTCCCGATTAATTCGTTTGATACTACTACAGCATTAAGCGTAATACCGTCTGAGCTTTCGGAAAAGGTGTATTGTTTGTCAATTATATCGCTGTCAGCAGGATACTGTTCGATTATTTGTTTGTTAAGCTTCTTCATGCAAATCTGTTTTGCTTCCTCTGCAGAAACCTTGATAGTTTCGTCTTTATACTCCAGATAGCTTAGTTTTTCAAAAATAATCGGTAGTATAAAGTTATCTCCCAGCTGAGGCTGTTCGATTTCTCTTATTATATCATATTTTTGAAAAGATACATCATTTTTTATAAAATTTGTGTTAAAATCTATGTTAAAAAGCTTGACGCTGTAGAAGTTTTCGCTGTTGGAGGTATATCGTTTAAGCTTAAGTGTGTAAGGTACATTAATTGTTATTGTCCGTCTTACATCGCCTCTTACATAACCTGATGCCTGTACCTGACCATATACAACATCTATGCCGTCTTGTAAATATGTAATATCAGCGCTTATAAGCGTATCACCGACTTCAACGATATCTCCGGGTTTAACCATTGGCTTTCCGGAGCTTGCCATTATCTCCGTAACGAGAGCTTCCTTATCTGATATTATATCACATGGCTGAGAATTTTCAACATTTCTTATTTCGGGTAATTTTTCGGAAATAGTGACAGTTGCTTTGGTACCGTCAACTTTTATGTTTATCCAGCCTACGGATGTAAGCTCGTTTTTTACGTTTTGCTCAAGTTCTTTAAGATTAAGGGCATATTTAAAGCTGCCTGTTTCCAGTCCGTTTTTGCTTAAAACAGACAGTATTTGATAGTCTTCGATTGTGGTATTTCCCTTTACTTCAATAAACCATATAAACGATGACATATAGCACAGTAATGCTGCAAATATCAAGAATCCTGCAAAAAAAATGTATCTGTGTTTATATTTATTTATTAAAAAAGGACATCCTGATTTTTGAATTATTTTCAAATGAACCCCGGATTTTCTTGCAAAACCGGACAGCTTTTTAAAATCTTTAACCTTTGTGCAAAAAGTAATTATACTTCCGTTTCTTGACAAGTCCCAAATATTTATATCATTATGTACGGCAAGGTTAATAAAGCGTTCAACGGCGAATCCCTTTGCTTTTATTCGAACATAACCGTTTTTGTATCTGGAAAGTTTGACGAACATCACATCACCCGATTTTCATATTCAATATTGGTTATTTTACCGTTAAGCTGTATTTCTTCATTTGTTATTTGTTTGATTTTTATGTCTTTTCCGCATATTTTTATTAGTCCGACAGCTGTATTTATTTTTACTGTATCACAGTTGTACTCGGTTACTGATACATAGTTTTCTATCTTAAGACTGCTGCTGCCTGTTACTGTGAGCAATGGGAGGTTTAGTATTATCTCGGCAGGCAGTTCAAATATATCTACCACCGAAGATAAAAAGTTACCCTTTATCCTGCCGCTGCCAATGGCGTCCGTTGATTTTTTCATACTTACTCCCGATAGTCTGCTGTTAATAATATATGTTAAAATTAAAGGATGTAGAATAATTTTGTAGCTGTGCTTGAATTGATATAAAATTATGGTATAATAATGAAAAAAGATTTTTTGGGAGGTAACTATTTATGTCGAACTTTTTTTATGATAAGGATGAAAAACTTCAGACTTTGGTTGAAGGAAAAAATTATCGCAAGATTAAGGCTCATAACGGTAATGTTATGCTTGTCGAAGTTATTTTTGAAAACGGAGGCGTAGGTGAACCACATAAACATATTCACGAGCAGGCTTCTTATTGCTTGGAAGGTGAGTTTGAATTTACTATAGGCGAAGAAACAAAGGTGATCAAGCAGGGAGATACAATATATATGCCGTCAAATGTTATGCATGGATGCAAGGTTCTTACACCGAAGGGACGTTTGCTTGATATTTTTGTTCCTCAGAGAGAGGATTTCCTTGAAATGTAAGGGGTGTTTTAATGCTTATAGTAGACAGGATTGAAAATAATATGGCTGTATGTATTGACAGTATCAGTGGCAAGACTTTAGATATACCTGTTTCGGCATTTTCACAAGACATAAAAGAGGGAGTTGTAGTTAAAAAGATTAAAAGTCTTTACGAAATAGACTATAATGCTACAGAAAACCGCAGAAAAGCGATGAGAGATAAGCTTAACAGTCTGTTTGGGAAATAATTTACCTTAGAGGAGGTAATATATGAATTTAATATTCAGAAAACAGTTTTTTTTGCTCACCGCAGGTCTGATTGTAAGTTTTTTGCTTGTTGCTTTAGGGGTTATACAGGCATTCAATACATATTTTTATAATCAAAAAGAAAGTGAAATGCAAAAGCAGGCGGAAAGTATTGCGTACATATATAATGAATGCTTCGACGAGGGTGATTTTGATTTCGATAAGTTTTTGGATGAAATAAATAAAATTGATATGACATTGGAAAACAGCTTTTTAATTGTCAATAACAACTCTGAAATAGTATGGAAATCATATAACGGTAATCAGATAGATGTAAACAGGCTGGAGCAAATAAACGGTATTTCCGATGTTTTGTCGGGAAAGACAATTAATTTTAATACCGGTAATTTTAATATTTTTGCAGATGATATGTTTACTATAGGTGTTCCTGTTTTAAATGATGGTGATGTAATAGCTGCAACTTTTATTAAAACAACCACATCTCAACTTAGGACAACCACATATGATTCTTATAGGATAATTGTCATTTTTATGTGCGTAGCAATTATTATTAACTTTATCGTTATTTATTTTTCATCTAAAAATTTTGCAAAACCCTTGAAAGAAATGAGTGAGGCTGCAAGGATCATAGCAGCGGGAAACTTTGAAAAACGATTAGACATAAGCAGTGATGATGAAATCGGAGATCTGGCAAACAGCTTTAATGAAATGGCTCAAAGTCTTTATATACAGGAAAGGCGTCGTAGGGATTTTATTTCGGACATATCTCATGATCTAAGGTCACCCCTTACATCAATGAGAGGCTTTTTACAAGCTATACTTGACGGAACTATTCCCCAGGAGAAGCATGATCACTACTTAAAAATAGTTCTTGATGAATCCGAAAGACTTGCGAAACTTGCAAACAATATACTGGATATTAATAAACTTGAAGGAAGAAAAGCTCTTAATTTAAGTGAATTTAATATAATTGAACTTATAGATAAGACGATGATGAGCTTTGAGGATAGAGCTGCACATGAAAAAGTAAAGTTTGCCACGGATTTTGAAAAGGGAAAAATTATGGTTAAGGCGGATTATGATAAAATTCAGAGAGTGATATATAATCTTATTGACAATGCGCTAAAATTTACAAATTCCGGAGGTATAATCACATTGGGAGCTTTTGTGGTTGATAATAAAGCATATGTATCTGTTGCGGATAACGGTATAGGTATACCTGAAGATGAGCAGAAGTTTGTCTTTGAAAGATTGTATAAGGCGGATAAATCCAGAGGAAAAGATAAAAAAGGCAGTGGATTGGGACTTTCTATTGTCAAGGAGCTTATCAAAGCTCATAATGAAGAAATTACCTTGGAGAGTGAAGTTGGCAAGGGGAGTGTGTTTACTTTCAGTTTGCCCTGCATAAAGAAAAGTTAATACATTTATGAACGGTCAGTTTTAAGGAAAGAGGTCTGTCGTAAAAAACATATTTGCGCAGACCCCTTTTTTATGGAAATACTGGCAAATATAGTTTACTGCTTTTAAAGATAAATAGAGTAATAAACATTAAGAATAATTAATCCTGGAAGCATAATCTCTTGTAACCTGTCCGAGCTGTAGTGATAAAGTTACAAGATTATAATGATTATAATGAGTTAAAAGAAAAAGTGCCCTAAAAAGGCACTTTTCCAGAGAAGTTTATAATATTTATTAACCGAAGTATCTGTCTAAAAGACCCTTGAAAGCCTTACTATGTCTAGCCTCATCCTTGCACATTTCATGAACTGTATCATGGATAGCGTCAAGGTTAGCAGCCTTAGCTCTCTTAGCAAGATCAAGCTTACCTGCAGTTGCACCGTGTTCAGCCTCAACACGCATTTCAAGGTTTTTCTTAGTAGAGTTTGTAACAACTTCGCCTAAGAGTTCAGCAAATTTAGCTGCATGTTCAGCTTCTTCAAAAGCGATGCGCTTATAAGCTTCAGCAACCTCAGGATAACCTTCACGATCAGCCTGACGACTCATAGCAAGGTACATACCAACCTCGGTACATTCGCCTGTAAAGTTAGCTCTGAGATCCTCAAGAATATCTTCAGAAACACCCTCAGCTACGCCGATGCGATGTTCATCAGCAAATACAAGTTCACCTGTCTGCTCAATAAACTTGGAACCCGGTGCCTTACAAACAGGACATACATCCGGAGCAGAGTCACCAACATGAACATAACCACAAACAGGACATACAAATTTTCTCATAAACTTTACCTCCTAATGATTTATAGTTTTTATTAAATAATAATAATTATCGTTTACATATGCATTATAACAATTTTTTTCCCCTTTGTCAATAGCAAAAAAAATTATTTTGTAAAATTTTGGCATATATCTAAAATGCCGCTGTCTTTTATTGCTTGTACGGCTTGATTAATTTTATCAATGGGTTGAACAAGAGCCATCCGGACATAACCTTCTCCATGCTTTCCGAAAGATGCACCGGGTACACACAAAACACCGGCTTTATTTAATAAATCAATGGTGAATTTGCTCGAATCGGTATATCCATCAGGCAAAGGGAACCATGTAAACATAGTTGAGTCGGTAAGGGGAACTTTCCATCCTATTGAATTTAATCCCTCACATAGAGCATTTCGGCGTTCACGATATGTATTGCGGTTACGTTCCACAATGTCCTGAGGTCCGTTAAGTGCAGCTATGGCTGCTTCCTGAATACCTCTTGCTATACCATAGTCAATTTGTGAACGGAAAGACTTGAAACGTTTTATTATTTCCTGATTGCCTAAAGCAAAGGAAAGTCTGAGCCCTGTCAGATTATAGGTTTTTGAAAGAGAGTTAAATTCAATACCCACATCCATAGCTCCGTCAACTGATAAAAATGATATTCCGGGCTCACTGTCATATATCATCTCGGAATAAGCATTGTCATGTATAACAATGACGTCGTTTCTGCGGGCAAACTCAACAAGCTTTTTATAAAAATCCAAAGGAGCATGCGCAGTAGTGGGGTTGTTTGGATAGGACACAATCATCATTTTGGCTTTTTTGGCAATATCACTGTTAATAGCATTAAAGTCTATCAAATAGTTTTTTTCTTTTAAAAGCGGCATATATTCCAGATGAACATCTGCCATGGTGGGTCCAAAGGAAAATATTTGATAGCATGGATCGGGTACCAAAACAATATCCCCCGGATTACACAGAGGAAAAGCAATATGAGCTATACCCTCCTGTGAACCGTTTACAGCACAAATATTTTCAGATGTTAAATCAACTCCGTAACGACGATGATACCATTTGCAAACAGCGTCAATAAGTTCGTTGGATTCAGTCATTCCATACTTGTAATTTTCCGGATCTTTCATTGCCTTACAAACTGCATCCATAACGTGCTTGTCGGGAGGCAGGTCGGGCGTACCTATTGAAAAATTAATAATTTCTCTTCCGCTTTCTTCAATTTTTCGTTTAGCCTCATCAAGCTCCAGAAGTATATTAGAATTAATTTGACCAAATTTATCAGAAAACTGCATTTTATGTAAAACTCCTTCTTAATTTATTTATATGATGTTGCTGAAAAATGTGCTTATATACCAATTTATTATTTCATCAGTCCAGAACACTGATATAAACATACCTATTGCAATAAACGGAACAAACGGGATTTTTGGATGCTTAACCTTTTTTATCCATTGAGGTATTGCTATTATTAAACCTAACACAGCACCTATAAGACAGGCTAACAGAAGAGAAATCAATGCTTCTTTCCATCCCATTAAAAATCCTGCGGCAGCATATAATTTGACATCGCCGCCACCCATACCGCCAATCATCATTAAAATTAATAGTGGTAAACTTACCGCAAAAAATCCTATTAAATGAGAAGCCCAGCTTGTGTAGTCGGCAATTATTAAGAAAATACCGAGAATAAAAATAAAGATATTAACTCTGTCCGGTACAAGCTGGTGTATAATATCAATTCCGCTTAAGACAATAAGGGAAGAAAAGAAAAGGCAATACGCTATGCAAGTCAGAATACCCTGCCAATTAAAACTGTACCCAAGATTTGTAAAAACCAAGTTGGTTGTAAAAAACCATACAACAGCATTTAATGCCTCCACCAGAGGATATTGTGCGGAAATATGTGTTTTGCAGTAGCGACATTTGCCGCCTAAAAACAAATAGCTGAACAGGGGAAACAGATCATACCACGCCAATTTGTGCGAACAGGAAGTACAGTGTGAGGGTGTGGTTACAATACTTTCGTTAAGGGGGATTCTGTAAATACAAACGTTTAAAAAACTTCCTATAAATAAACCGAAAATACCCATCATCAGGCTAAATGCCAGTATATAATAATACATAATAATTCTCCTTAAAATGTTGTTGTTAGTTTTTGTGAAAGTGAAGCTGTTGTTTTTTCATTACGGAATAACGCTTTTTGTTTTTATCAACAATTTTTAGTATATCATATCATTGGAAAAAAGTGTAGCAGAAATTTCTGTTTACAGTAAAAACGGCTGCCAACATCAACGTGACAGCCGCAGGGGAGAAGATAATATTATTTTATACTGCGTTATGGGTAAAGCTTACGATTTTATCAATAGGGATAACGGTAACGGATCCAAGGATATTTCCACATCCTCTTCTGCCATAGCCGTTTCCGTAATAATTTCTTGTACAAGATGAGCCAAGAGGGCATGCGGGTTCACCGCCAAATTGACCGATAAGCTTTATTGCATTATTGTTAA
>CALWRD010000124.1 GCA_944383875.1 uncultured Clostridia bacterium
TATGTTCCGCTTGCGCTGTCATATACATCACTTCCCTGTGATGCAATGATCATAGGTCTGTCACAGTTGCGGAAATAATTACTTTCCACAAAAAGTGAGGACTGAACCGCAGCACCCACACCGTATACACAGTTGCCGTCATAATAGTTATTGTATACGTGCACACTGCCCGCAACACAACGTGGGTGACGTGAGTCTGAGTGATCAAACCAGTTGTGATGATAGGTTACAAAAATCTTTGCCTCCGGATCGTCGGGATTTTTAGCCTCCCATACACCGCCGGCTACACAGCTCTTTCCCGAATCCCAGAAATGGCAGTAAGAAACCGTAACATAATCCGTCCTTGCCTTTAAGTCTATGGAGCCGTCACCCTTTGACTGGTCACTGTCACCACCCGGTGCGCCATAGAAAAAGTCAATATTATGTATCCAGATATTTTTATTTTCCGTATCAAGGGAAAGGCTGTCTCCGTCACCGCCTACTCCACCATACCACATAATGCCCAGATTGCGCACCTCAACATTGCGGGCACGCTTCATGGTAAAGCCCCAACCATGGACAGTGGCATCATCGCCTATACCCTCAATTGTGATATTCTGGGTATCCTGAAGGCGAAGCATATAGTTTTCAACACCGCTTGGCATTTCAACCTTGCCTATAATACGTACAATCAGCGGAGTTGTTATTTTTTTGCTCTGTCTGTATGCCATTATGCCGTTAAAACCAACACCCTTTGTACTGTCACCGTTTATGGTAACAGTATCCTTATTTTCATTGGTAACATACACTATATCGGCTGCGCTGTTTACACTGCCATCGGCATTATAACCACCCGTAGTATTGCCACAGGGTGAATTTTCTGAAAAGGCAAAGCCTTCCCTTACAAAGCTGTCTACGGTAATGATATTGCTGACTGCCTCCGTGCTCTCCCTGCCGTTTACAACGGGCACAACCTTAAGGGTATAGCTGCCCGGTGTCAATCCCGGTACATCAGCCCTGAAATAATCCTCATACTGCCTTATGAGTTCCTTGTTAATAAGACTGTAACTGCCGCCTGACGGTGCAACATAAACATTGTAGCTATCCGCACTTGTTACGGGTTTCCACTTTATATAGGCACTTTCATGCCACCCGCTGCTTTCGATTATTTCAGGCGCCGCTTCGGCTGCCGATACAATCCTATTGCCGATTGACAAGACAGGCTGTACAGGCATTGCGGATACCGCAATCGCCACAGCCAAAAACAATCCTAAAATTTTTTTGCTCTTCATTTTATTGCCCCTTTCTTAATATACTCCTTTCTTTCATAGGTTACATCTTAAGTATATATTGACATAAAATGAAATAGCAACAAATTCAATATAAATGTTGCATCAAAGCACATTTTTTCAGTCGATATAACAATAAATTGATTTCAAAATCTTTAATTATTAAGCAAAATCACTATGTGCTATGTGCTTTTTAGCGTATTTTTTTGCCTTAAAGCACAAAAAACGTCGAATCATATTCTATTACAAAAAAGGACTGAAGTTATTAATGATAGGCATCATTATACTTCAGTCCTTATTAATTTAATCAGCTTATATTAATTTTTATTAAGCCTCTGTATCCTCGGAAGGATTTTCATTGGTTACAGAAACAGTTTCTTCTGCGGCTTCCGTTGCCTCCTGCTCAGCCTGAGCAGCTTCAATCTCTGCCTTACGCTGTTCCTCGGCAAGCCTTTCAGCCTCTGCCTTAGCCTTAAGCTCATCTTCTTTTGCAAGTTTAAGTTCTATCTTTCTGTAGGTACTCATACCTGTACCGGCAGGTATAAGCTTACCGATAATAACGTTTTCCTTAAGACCGATAAGTGGGTCAACCTTACCCTTGATAGCAGCCTCCGTAAGAACCCTTGTGGTTTCCTGGAAGGATGCTGCGGAAAGGAAGCTGTCCGTAGCAAGGGATGCCTTGGTTATACCGAGGAGTGCCCTTGTGCCTGATGCAGGCTCCTTACCCTCTGCCTCAATGCGGCTGTTGACATCCTCAAACTCAAGCCAGTCAACATAGCTGCCCGGAAGAAGATCCGTATCGCCGTTTTCATCAACCTTAACTCTCTTAAGCATCTGCCTTACTATTACTTCAATGTGCTTATCATTGATATCAACACCCTGAAGTCTGTACACACGCTGTACTTCCTGAATAAGGTAATCCTGAACACCTCTTATACCCTTGATGCGTAATATATCATGAGGATTAATAGGTCCTTCTGTAAGAGGATCACCGGCTTCTATAGTATCACCGTTGAATACCTTGATTCTTGAACCGTAAGGAATTAGATATTCCTTGCTTTCGCCGTTTTCGGCAGTAACAATAACCTCTCGCTTCTTTTTATTGTCGGTTACGGCAACGCTGCCGCCAAACTCTGCTATAATAGCAACGCCCTTAGGCTTTCTTGCCTCGAAAAGCTCTTCAACTCTTGGAAGACCTTGTGTAAGGTCGTTACCGGATACACCGCCGGTGTGGAAGGTACGCATAGTAAGCTGAGTACCCGGCTCACCGATGGACTGTGCGGCTATAATACCTACTGCCTCACCTATTCTTACAAGGCGACCGCTTGCCATATTGGCGCCGTAGCACTTTGAGCAGATACCGTTGTGTGAACGGCAGGTAAGCATAGTCCTGATAAATACCTTGTCAATACCCGCAGCCACTACAGCCTCTGCCTGATCCGGAGAAATCATAGTGTCGGCAGGTACGATTACTTCACCTGTCTGAGGATCCTTTATGTCATAAACAGAGAAACGTCCTCTGATTCTGTCGGTAAGGGACTCAATTGTTTCCTGTCCGTCCATAAATGCGGATACCCACATGCCCGGAACTTCATCAAGATTTTCTGCACAGTCATACTCCCTGATGATAATATCCTGAGATACATCAACAAGACGTCTTGTAAGGTAGCCTGAGTCGGCTGTTCTGAGGGCTGTATCGGAAAGACCCTTTCTTGCACCATGAGCGGAAATGAAGTATTCCTGAACACTAAGACCCTCACGGAAGTTAGCCTTAATAGGAAGCTCGATGGTTTCACCGCTTGGGGATGCCATAAGTCCACGCATACCTGCAAGCTGCTTAATCTGTCTGTTGCTACCACGGGCACCGGAGTGAGCCATCATGAAGATGTTATTATACTTACCAAGACCTGCAAGAAGTGCCTGTGTAATCTTATCATCGGCAGCCTCCCAGACCTCGATAACCTTCTTATGGCGCTCTTCGTCAGTCATAAGACCACGTCTGTACATCTTGGTAATCTTATTAACTTCCTTATCCGCCTCTGCAAGATACTCTTCCTTTTCGGGAGGAATTTCCATATCGGATACGGAAACGGTAAGTGCGCCTCTCGTAGAAAACTTGTAACCAAGGCTCTTGATATCATCAAGCACAACCGCTGTTTCCGTTGAAGGGTGCTTGTTAATGCACTTTTTAATAAGCTTACCAAGTTCCTGCTTGCGCACAAGGAAATCTATTTCATACTTAAACTTATTTTCAGGGATTGACCTGTCAACAAAGCCTAAATCCTGTGGGATTATTTCATTAAATATTATACGACCTACGGTGGTGTCAACAATCCGGCTCTGTTCAACGCCGTCTATAACCATAGTACGTCTTACCTTTATCTTTGCATGAAGGCTGATAACATGGTTATCATAAGCCATTCTTGCCTCGTTTTCATCCTTAAAGACCTTACCTTCGCCGGGCTCGCCATCCTTATCAAGTGTAAGATAATAGATACCAAGTACCATATCCTGTGTAGGTACTGTAACAGGAGCTCCGTCGGAGGGTTTGAGAAGGTTGTTGGGCGAGAGCAGAAGGAATCTGCACTCTGCCTGCGCCTCTACCGAAAGGG
>CALWRD010000125.1 GCA_944383875.1 uncultured Clostridia bacterium
ATGGACTTTCCAGATTTAAGCAGGGCATATTGGCATATAAAGCTTAGAAAAAATGAATATATTCCGCAGTAAATTGTAATGTAAAGAAGGCAGAACGAGTAATACGGTCTGCCTTCTTATATTGTTAAAGTATAAAATATAATTATTAATTTTAAAATTCAGCTTATAATAATCTGTCTTTCATAAATTATTTTCTTATCTGTCCGTTTCCATAGATAATATATTTTGTGGTGGTAAGTTCCTTTAAGCCCATAGGACCTCTTGCATGCAGTTTTTGTGTGCTTATACCGATTTCTGCACCAAAGCCAAATTCATTGCCGTCTGTAAAACGGGTAGATGCATTAACATATACAGCGGCAGAATCTACCTCATTTAAAAATCTCTGGCAGTTTGTATAGTTTTCACTGACAATAGCCTCGGAATGACCGGTGGAATAAAGTGCTATGTGTTCAAGAGCCTCATCTAAATCATTAACCACTTTAACAGCAAGAATATAATCCAAAAATTCTGTTGCCCAATCGCTTTCTGTGGCAGGTATACATTCACCAACATATTTTGCAGCTACATCATCACATCTGAGCTCAACATTTTTTTCGCGCAAAGCGGCAGCTGCCTTTGGCAAAAACTCCGGAGCAATGTTTTTATGAACAAGCAAAGTCTCCGCAGCGTTACATACGCTTGGGCGTTGTGCCTTGGCATTTACTATAATTGCTACTGCTTTATCAATGTCAGCGCTTTCATCTACATACACGTGACAATTTCCTACCCCCGTTTCGATAACAGGCACGGTAGCGTTTTGTATAACTGACCGTATTAAACCTGCTCCGCCACGTGGAATTAATACATCAATATATCCGTTCATACGCATCATAGCCGTTGCAGTTTCTCTTGAAGTATCCTCAATAAGCTGAACAAAATTGGAATCATATCCCATTGAAGAAATAACATCACGGAACAAATTTACAACCGTCGTATTTGAATTTATTGCTTCCTTACCGCCTCTAAGAATTACAGCGCTGCCTGCTTTAAGGCATAAGCCAAAAGCATCCGAAGTAACATTGGGACGTGCTTCATAAATTATACCGATTACACCCATTGGAACTCTTTTTTGCCCTACTGTAAGACCGTTTGGCAGAGTTTTCATATTAATAACTTCGCCTATAGGATCAGGCAGCTTTGCCACTTGTTCCAAACCGTCAGCCATGCCTTCAATTCTGCCATCATCAAGAGTGAGTCTGTCAATAAGTGAAGGCTTGATGCCGCTTTCTTTGGCATTAGTTATATCTTTTTTGTTTGCGTCTAATATCATTTGAACATTGTTTCTTAATGACTGTGCGGCAGACATAAGTATATTGTTTTTTTCTTCGGTGGTAAGCTTTGCCTGCCTACGTTTGGCAGCAACAGCAGCCACACCTGTTTCCTGAATAGTTTTCATTGTTATACTCCTCTTTTAACTAAATTTTCGGTAATAAACATATCTACGGGTATATCTGTCGGGTCATGCGGCAGATGTTCCTGTGTGTACTGTATATGAAAGCATATGCCGAGTTTAAATGGCTCGGGGTGGATTGAAAGGTATTTGTCATAGTATCCGCCGCCATAGCCCAGCCGATTCATAGTGGCATCAAATGCCAGTCCGGGTATAAGTAAAAGACTGTTCTCATCAGGTTCTGCAATATTTCTCTCATCATATGCAGGTTCCAAAATACCAAACTTACCCTCTTTAAGTTCCTCAGGTGAATTTATGTATATAAAACACATATCGTGTTTGCCTGTAACAAGAGGTACTGCAAGCTTTTTTCCGGCTTCCAGAGCTTTTTGTATTATAGTGGAAGTTGAAACTTCGCTTCCTGCCGATACAAAAGTAAACAGGGTATCGCATTTGTTAAACTCGTCTGACGAAATGACTCTGTCGGCTATTATTGTTTCAGCTTGATGACGTTTATCAGAAGATAGATTATCACGTAAATGTCGGTATTTACGCCTTAAAGTGGATTTATACACATCAATAGCCTCCCTCATATGTTCCATAGTTATATAAGCTAAATAAGCCGATTAAAATAGGTATAGCTTTAAAAATCATCATTGCAATAAATATTATTATGAATATATTTGATAAAGTTATAAGGCTTTTGATCCTTGGGTCGGAATAATGTTTCATCATATTTTTATAAACCATTAAGGCGATAATACCAAAAATCTGAGAATAAAATCCAAAAAAAATCATAACTAAAGTTACAACCAAAGTTGAGCCAAAAGACTGCCCCGTATTGGTTTTTTGAGTTACAACGGTTCTGTATGTGGTTGTTTTAAATTCCTTACCGCTGTGTTGTTCATCATATTTTTTCATAAGCTCATCTATTCTCTCTTTTGTTATTCCGTCAATATTTTTAAGCATACGCAAGTATTCTATTCTCATCATATCACTTTTGTTGTTACCGCTTATATAGATTGTTTTAGTATATTTGGTTGAAGGGTTATCCGGAGCATTATCGCAGTTTTCATCGGTGTGTTTTGGGCTGCCGTAAGCGTCAATTTCTACTTTATTACAATCATCTTTACTGTCTATAACATTTCCGTATGCGTCTGTTGAATTGTCTTCATCAAGGATGCTGAACGGTGATTTTTCGGGAACGCTGTAAGCATCTTTTTTTACTTTTGGAGGCTGAATATCCTCAATTTTTTGTTCCAATTTGCGTTCAACTTCACTTGGTTTGGAACAACTAAAATCTTCTCCGCTTGTGCCGCTGCCATACTCTGTTAAGCCCGGGGCTCCACAATATGGACAAACATCAACGTCTTCACGAACATTCCTAAAGCACTTTTTGCAATATTTCATATTTCTTCCCTCCTATACCGCTTATAATAATATAATAAATCAAAAACACAAATTACACAACAAAAATTTTTTAAAAACACGAAAAAAGCTGCTCCCATTCTCGGCAGCAGCTAAAACAACTAAAATCAGAAACTATATAATTAATATAAATCAGCTAAGGCATTTAGTTTTAGTCAAACCTTATAGAAGTTCGACTGAAGTTAAATATAGTGGAGGTGGCGGGAGTCGAACCCGCGTCCGAAAACCTATCCACAAAGACTTCTCCCATTACAGTCTGTTGATTAAACTTCCCTCCGGCTAACGTAAACAGACATACTTTAGCTTTCGGTAGCTTCATGGTTCTTTTTACGACTCAAAGCTTTGCCGTAAAAGTGCCTCGCCTGTTCGACGCCGATTACTTAAGCAGCGAGTTACCTAAGGTCGACGACTGCCAAATTAGGCAGCTAAAAGAGTTCTATTGTTGTCTTTTATTTTTTAAAAAGTTTGGGCAGTTTGGATGATTACCCGGCATCAATGGCTATCCTTGATTCAAAATCCCCGTCGAAACCATTGCACCCCCATTAAAATGGGTGTTACGGTTGATTACCGTATGTATATTATAACCCGTTTATAAAAAAAGTCAATATATTTAATATTACAAATTGGGCAAAAATCAGGGAGGACACGGTTTAACCGTATCCTCCCTGTTACTTTACTGTCAATATTTAGTTACACTTATGCTTGAAAATTTAACTGTATTAAGGTTATTCAGCTGGTTGCTGACTTTGTTTCCGTCAGCTGCAAGTCCTATATATACCGTATCCGACATATCAACTTGAGCAGAACCTATTTCTGTCCATGTATTGCCGTCAGGTGAACAATAAGCGGTGAATGTATTACCGTTGCGTGTTAATTTAAGGTAGTAACCGAGCCATGTATCTCCTTCTTTAAGATGAATGTCATTTACAAGCGGTATACCTGCTGCTGCCGCATTTTCGGGAGAATCAAGAGTTTCTCCGAGCTCGGGCATATTATCGCCTGTTGCACTGCGTACTGCCATATAAGCAGACCATGGATTACGATAATAAGTTGTCGATTTCCCTGTTTCGGGATCGGTTTCTTTCCATTGATAAGACTTAGTCCATGACAATCCAACTGCCGCTGCCTTGGAATCCGGGTTAAGGCTTTCCCGAATCATAAGTCCGGCAAAAGCGTGATTGTCGACAGGTGTCATTTCATCTACCTTGGCAATAATTTCTCCGTTACCCTCCAAAGTTGTATAGGCATAGCGGAAACTGTCACTGTCTGCTTGAATTTTGCCTGCTCCTTTTATTGTTGCGGTATTGCCATCTTGTACTGCGTTGCCGACAATGGCAGGTGAGCCTATATCTGAGCTTTCCCATCCTTGGTTAAGCTTTTGTGTATCATTAACATATATGGTTGATGTAAATGACTGAGTTGCATTCCCATCACTGTCAGTAGCTTTTGCACTGATGTTGTATGTTCCGTCAGGAAGATTAATGCTCATTTCATATGGTGCGCTTTCATCTGTACCTATTACAATATCATCACTGTAAAATTCTACCTTTGCTATATTATTGTCATCATTGACTTCAGCTTTTATTTGAACCGCTTTGCTTGAAGGAAGCACAGCATTATCTGAAGGACTGGTAAGAGTGATTTCCGGATTGTCCGGTATATAATTCATATCTACAAGAGAGTTTGCATAAAGCTCAATATAGGTATATCCGCTTGGCGAAAACTTTTGGCTGTCGCTTGGATCATTAGGATCAAGACCGTTGGCGCTTTCCCAGTCGTTAGGTATTCCGTCTCTGTCAATATCAAGAGAAGCGTCACGCAGATAGCTTTCAGTATATGGATATCCGCCTACTTCTTCGTGTCGGTTTGCAAATTCACCTATACCGTTTTTAACTTCATTAATAATCCTTGCATCAACCGCATCACGACGTGGGAAAGTGGCACCTGCCATAGCAAGGACCTTAGTGTATGCATCTTCTGCTGTATCGGTTGTAAGATTACGGGCTTTAATACCATCCATAAGGAAAGGTGTATCAGATATTTTTGTAAAAGGAGCGTTACCTTCAGCGATATAAATACCCTTGTTGTTATCGGCAGTTACTTCAGCATTGCCTTCAAGAACATTACCCTTTAAATAGAAACTGCCCGGTTTATCTTTTTCACCGGCATCCATCAGCCTTGAAGAAACTTCTTCACGTGTTCCCGGACCGGGTTTAAGGTAATTATAAACAAAGTTGGCTTCGCTGCGTCCTCCGCCGTAACATGAGTTAAAACCCCAGTTGTATATAACATTATTTCGCATATCAAAGTTTGCAATATGCTCATTGTCATCTGCTTCTACGGTACCTCCACCCATACGAGGATTTCTGGAGGTATGATTTGCAATCAAATTGTGATGATAAGTTGTATTGACACCGCCCATAATAGCGCCGTAGCCGTGGCGACCCTTTGTATGCCCGCTCATTGTAAGGCTTTCGGCAATAATTGACCATTGAACAGTCATATTTTCAGCACGATATAATGACATTGTTTCATCCGTTGACCAACTCGCCGAAACGTGATCCACAATAAAATTCTTCATGCTGCGCCCCCAAAGTGCATCCATTGAGTCACCTTTGTGTACATTGTCTGCACCGGGACGAAAGCGCATATACCTTATAATAACATTTTCGCTGTTACTGACATTGGTTGCATATCCGCTGACTGTTATCCCGTCACCCGGTGCGGTTTGTCCCAAAATTGAAATGTTTTTACAATTTATTCTAAGAGTTTCTTTGAGATTTATTATTCCCGATACATCAAAGACGATAATGCGATTATCTTCACTTACGGCGTCACGTAATGACCCCTTGATGGGTTCCTCTCCTTCAGCATAATCCTCAAGGGTTGTGACTATATACACACTTGTACCTCTGCCTCCGGTTGTAAATTTTCCGCCGCCCTCGGCACCGGGAAAAGCGGGTATCGGAGTGTATGCCAATACAGGCATTAAAGTTGAAAAAACGAGTATACCAGAAAGCATAAGTGCAAAAAACTTCTTCATATTATTAAACCTCCTCTTCTTGTATTTAATGTAATTATACCAAGTAGATTACACGTGTTCAATCAAATTTAATTTATGTGTATTGTTTTGTGGAAATTGCTGAAAAAGTGTGGTAAAATTGACTTATATTATTCTTGGAGGTAAGCAAAATGAACATTAAAGATATATTATCACACACAGACCATACTTTGTTGACACAGACCGCAACATGGGATGAGATTAAAAGTATATGTGATGAAGGTATTGAATTCGGGTGTGCAAGCGTATGTATACCGCCATGCTTTGTTAAACAAGCCAAACAATATACGGGAAACAAAATAAAAGTATGCACTGTAATCGGTTTTCCAAATGGATACAATACCACGGAAGTGAAGTGTTTTGAGACCAAGATGGTTGTTGAAGATGGTGCTGATGAAATTGATATGGTAATTAATATCGGTATGGTTAAGGAGAAAAATTTTGAAGGAGTTTTAAATGAAATTAAAGCGGTAAGAGAAAACTGCAAAGATAAAGTACTTAAAGTAATTATTGAAACCTGTCTGCTTAATGATGATGAAAAAGTAAAGATGTGTCATACGGTGACTTTATCAGGGGCGGATTATATTAAGACCAGCACGGGATTTGGCGGAGGTGGAGCAACTTTTTCGGATATTGAATTGTTTGCAAAAAATGTAGGAGAGAATATAAAGATAAAGGCTGCCGGCGGAATATCAAGTCTTGCGGACGCAGAAAAATTTATTATGTTGGGCGCTGACAGACTTGGAAGCAGCCGCATAGTAAAACTTGCCAAGGAGGCGAAAAACATTGATTGATGTTATAATAGTAGCCTTGCTGGCTGTCATTATTATAATACAGATTGCTGTAATGCTCAGAAAAAAGCCTGAGGAAGATATTTCTTCGAGAATTAAAGATATGGGAGATATGATATACTCAGGGCAAAAAAATATGAACGAAGCTGTAGCACAGCGAGTAGAAATCCTTTCAAAAGGTGTATTGGAACGTCAGGAGGAGTTCAGAAAAAATCTTGAAAGTTCGGAAATAAGACAGGAAGAAAGGTTTAAAACTTTTTCTTCCGAGACAGAGCAAAAGCTTGAAAACATAAGACATACATTGGAAAATCGTCTGAAGGGCATTCAGGATGAAAATTCTCAAAAACTTGAAGATATGCGTAAAGTAGTTGATGAGAAGCTGCAAGACAGCCTTAACAAGCGGATGACTGAAAGTTTTAAAATGGTAAGTGACAGGCTTGAACAGGTATATAAGGGCTTGGGAGAAATGCAGAATCTTGCAACAGGAGTGGGCGAGCTGAAAAAGGTGCTTACCAACGTAAAAACAAGAGGTATCTTAGGTGAAATTCAGCTTGGTGCAATACTTGAAGATATTCTTGCTCCCGAACAGTATTCGGAAAATTGCAAGGTAAAAAAAGGCAGTGACAATGTTGTGGAATATGCAGTTAAGATACCCACGGAAGATGGTGAAAGTGTATACCTTCCCATTGATGCCAAATTCCCCGGGGATACATACAAGGCGTTGGTCGATGCGTATGAAACCGGTGATAAAACCGCAGTTGATTCAGCTGCCAAGGTACTTGCGGCACGTATAAAAAGTGAAGCGAAAGACATAAGTACCAAATATATATATCCCCCCGATACAACAGAGTTTGCAATAATGTTTTTACCTTTTGAAGGTTTATATGCCGAGGTAGTGAATTTGGGGCTGCTGGAGGAAATTCAGCATACATATCATGTAACCATAGCGGGACCCAGTACTATGGCAGCTATGCTGTGCAGTATACGTATGTGTTTCAAGAGTGTTGCAATTCAACGATACAGTGATGAAGTATGGAAAGTACTGGGCGCTGTAAAAAGTGAGTTTGAAACCTTTGAAGGTGTGCTTCAAAATACACAAAAGAGGCTTGAAATGGCAAGATCGGAACTCGACAAACTTGTTGGCGTAAGGACAAGGGCAATAAGGCGTAAACTTAAAAATGTTACTGAGCTGGAGATCGATGAAGCTGACCGCATACTGATAAGTGATGAAGATGAATAAAGAGTTTTAAGAAGTTATTGACAAAAAGCGGGATATATTTTAAAATAATGTTAATCATATTTCACATATTTTTAATATGTGCCTACAAAAGGAGGATTTTTATGAAAAAAATGTTAAGCTCTGTTTTGGCTGTAACACTGATGAGCTCTTTGCTTATGGCAGGTTGTAGCTCTTCCGAGTCGACTTCAACATCAACCGAAGAAGGAGCAACTCAAACAGCACAATCGGACAGCGGCAGCGAAGAGAGCTATGATATAGGTGTAATCCAGCTTACTGAGCATCCTGCACTTGATGCGGCAAGAGAAGGATTTATACAGGGTATGGCTGACAACGGTCTTGTTGAAGGTGAAAATGTTACCATAGATATACAAAATGCACAAAATGATCAGTCTAATCTGAAAACAATTGCACAAAAGTTTGTGTCAGATGACAAGGATCTTGTACTTGCAATAGCTACCCCCGCTGCACAGTCTATGGCAGCGGAAACAACCGAAATTCCTATTTTGGTTACAGCGGTAACTGATCCTGCGGAATCAGGTCTTTGTGAAAGTAATGATGCTCCCGGAGGAAATATAACGGGTACATCCGACCTTACACCTATTGCTGATCAGATTGAACTTTTGCAGCAAATTCTTCCGGATGCTAAAAATGTTGCCATACTATATAATTCAGGTGAGCAAAACTCTGTAATTCAGGCTGATATGGCTGAGGAAGCCGCAACAGAGCTTGGAATAACAACGGAAAGAAAGACAGTAACAAACACAAATGATGTTGCACAGGTTACTTCATCACTTATAGGAAGCTTTGACGCTGTATATATTCCTACAGACAATACGCTTGCATCTTCCATGCCTTTGGTATCAAGTATAACAAATCCGGCAGGTTTGCCTGTAATTGTCGGTGAACAAGGTATGGTTGAAAACGGTGGTCTTGCTTCGGTAGCGGTTAATTATACCGATCTGGGTATAATGACGGGAGAGATGGCAGCCGAAATTTTACTTAACGGAGCGGATCCGGCACAAATGCCTATAGAATACACTGAAAATCCTCAGCTTATCGTAAACGAAGATGCAGCTGCGGAGCTTGGCATTACTATTCCGGATGATGTTCTTACAAATGCTGAGATTGTAAATACAGTTACTCAGTAAAATTTTTTAAGCAGTATTAAATACCGTAAACATTCAAGGGTGGATAACTGACAGCTTTTAATGTAATAAACAAAAATAATTTGTTTTTACTGCGAAGGCGGCATTTTGAGAATGTTGTCTGCCCTTGTTTATTTGTGAGTGGCAATACCGCTCACATTTTTTGTTTTACGGGATTTCGAGTGTGACGAGATGAGATGAGCATATTAATAAAAGGAGATAATTTTAAATGAGTATGATTTTGAATGCTGCTGCACAGGGCTTGCTGTGGGCAGTTATGGCTATAGGTGTATATATTACCTACAGAATACTCGACATTGCCGATCTTACGGCAGAGGGTTGTTTTACACTTGGAGCAGCTGTTACTTGCAGGCTTATCACAAGCGGTTTTTCTCCGCTTATCTCAACGCTTATTGCACTTGCTGCAGGTCTTGCAGCCGGATTTATTACAGGTGTTTTACATACTAAGCTTAAGATACCGGCTTTGCTTGCGGGTATATTGACAATGACAGCCTTATGGTCAATAAACCTTAGAGTAATGGGCAAATCAAATATTCCCTTGTTAAGACAAACAACACTTTTAACAATTATTGAAGGTTTAGGCATATCTAAAGATATTGCAGCTATAATTGCCGGTCTTGCTTTAACTGCTATAGTTATATTATTCCTGTGGTGGTTTTTTAATACCGAACTTGGTTATGTTATAAGAGCCACAGGTGATAACAAAAATATGATACGAGCACAAGGAGTAAATACCGATAAAACAATTATAATAGGTGTTATGCTCGGTAACGGACTTATTGCTCTTTCTGCCTCATTGGTATCTCAGTACAACAGTTTTGCCGACATAAGTATGGGTATCGGTACAATCGTTATTGGCTTAGCTTCGGTTATAATCGGTGAAGTAGTTTTTGGGCACAGAAATATACTTCATTCACTTATTGCGGTTGCACTTGGTTCCGTATTATACAGAATCATAATTGCTGTTGTATTGGCGCTTGGACTCAGGGCTGATGATATGAAGCTTATAAGTGCTGTTCTGCTTGTTCTTGCCCTTTGTTTCCCTACTATAAGAGATGTTGCTTCCAAAAATCTTAAAAACAGTATTTCGAAGGGAGGCAGTGACAATGCTTAAGCTTACGGGTGTACAACAGATATTTGAAAAAGGCACCATCAATGAAAAGCATGTTTTATGCGGTATAGATCTTGATGTTGCTGAAAATGATTTTATTACCATTATCGGCGGTAACGGAGCAGGAAAATCCACATTGCTTAATGCCATTGCAGGCAATTTTATAATAACAGAGGGTAAAATAGAAATAGACGGTACAGATGTTACCAAGATGCCTGAGTTTAAAAGAGCGAAATACATAGGAAGAGTATTTCAAGACCCTCGTATGGGTACTGCCACAAATATGACTATTGAAGAAAATCTTGCCATTGCCTACAGACGTGCTAAACCTCGTACACTAAGGTGGGGTATAAGCGAAAAGGAAAGACGATACTTCAAGGAAATATTGGCTGAGCTTGACCTTGGACTTGAAAATCGACTTAAGGACAAAACAAGATTTCTCTCAGGCGGTCAAAGGCAGGCGCTTACATTGCTTATGGCATCTTTTCACCAGCCAAAGCTTTTATTGCTTGATGAACATACAGCGGCACTTGATCCCAAAACCGCTGCCAAGGTGCTTGATATAACGGTAAAAATAGTTAAGGAGCATAAACTTACAGCTATGATGGTAACGCATAATATGCGTGATGCTTTAAGGATAGGCAATCGACTTATTATGATGAATAAGGGAAATTGTATCCTTAATCTTAATGAAGAACAGAAAAACGGTCTTGATGTACCTGATTTACTTAATATGT
>CALWRD010000126.1 GCA_944383875.1 uncultured Clostridia bacterium
CTGTAATGGTTTCCATAACAATAGCTGCGATATTATCGGGATTTTCATAGATTATCTGCTCCCTGAGCTTGGTAAGGTAGTACTTTGCAGCCTCCTCCTCACTGCCGAAGTCCACTATTTCACGGTAGAGGTAAGGGGTATTAAACTTGATAAAGCCCGGTACTCCCGGCTCAAGAGGGAAACGTCTTGGCTCACCGGTAAGGTTGCCTGCGCCGAAGGATGAACCGTGGTAACTCCTATAGCGGCTGAATACCTTAGTTCTGCCTGTGTACATCTTAGCTATCTTAATGGCATTTTCATTTGCGTCCGCACCTGCATTGGTAAAGAAAACCTTACCCATATTGTCCGGCATAAGATCCACAATCTTTTTGGCAAGCTTTGCCCTTGGCTCACAGCCGTAGGAAGGACCGATAAAACAGTACTTGTCAACCTGCTCCTTAATGGCATTGTTGATAGCCTCGTTGCCGTAGCCCAGATTAAGATTTACAAGCTGGGCAGACATATCGGCGTACTTGTTGCCATCATAGTCCCAGAAATAGATGCCGTCAGCCTTTTTAACGGGCATAGGATTGATATTTTTCTGTACGCTCCAGGACTGGAGGTTGTACTTCTTCTGCATTTCTTTGATTTCTTCACCTGTCATATCACATCACCGTCTTTAACCTTTCTTATTCTTTTAATCAATTAATTCTTTAATACACAGGGCGATGCCGCACTTAAGCTTTGCATCCAGCTCAAGGAGATTAAGCCCCGTTATTTTCTCAATCTTTTTAAGGTGATTTACCACCGTGTTTCTATGTATAAACTCCCTTTCGGAGACAACCTGAGTAATACCGTTGCACTCCAGATAGGTTTTCAAAAAGTTTAAATAATCCGTGCCGTGCTCACCGTCGTAAGTTTCAAGACTGCCCAGCACATCCCTGTAATAATCTCCAAGGACATCCTTGTCATTGACTTCAAGCAAAATCTTGTATATGCCAAGCTCATCGTAAAAAATCCTGTCTTTACCTCGCTTAACAGCCATTTTGCAGGCGCACAGGGCTCGTTTGAAATTAACCTGCTGAGCCTTAAGACCAAGCCTTTCGCCGCTGATACCCACGGAAAAAAGTTTGTCCGCCTCCCTCAGACTGTCGCAGAACATATCCACCGTTTCAGCGTCACAGTCACTGAGCAGCACTATCATATATCTGCCGTATTCAAAGGCACAGTACAGTTCATTAACCGACTTTGCGGCACGCTCGAGAGCAAATTTACCTTGGGAGGTAAAATCCCTTTCGTCAGACATACCCACACAGGCAAGCCTTGCCCCTGCGTCTGCACAAAAGCCTCCCGCCTCAAGGGTACGCAGCGCCGTTTCCGCATCTGCGGTATTGAGCACAAGCCCCTTAAGGGCGGCTGACATACTTATTTCATCATTAAGGGAGCGGCTGATAACGGAACAGATATCTCTTGTCATATCTACCATACGTGTTTCCCAAGGTATAGTAAAAAGGGGGAAATTATGCTTGTTGCAGTATGCCGCAACTTCATCGGGAACAGATGGTATATAAGGTCCCAGATTTACCACAATGCCGCTTGCCCCTGCCATATCAACGTGCTTAACAAGTTCCCGCAGCCATGAGGCGGTGTTGTTCATAATGCCGGTGGTAAAGACAAGCTCGCCGCCCCGCAGAAATGAGCTTACACGGGAGTCCTCAACTATATGCACCCAGTCCACAGGTCTGTCGACTCCTCCCGCGCCTGCCGCAAGCTTCATACCGTACTCGGCACTGACCTGACTGTATATGCCGCCAATCGTAACCGACATAGGCTCCGCCTCCTTTTCTCAATACTACTGCATTTTAAACCTGATTTTTGCGGCATCCACAAGGAGCTCAACACTCTTGTCCTCACCAAGGCAGCTGATGTCAAGCATAATGTGCTTGCCTGTCCTGTCGCCCCTGTTTCTGCCTGTAACATACTTATAATAATTATGTCTTTGTCTGTCGATTTTTTTAATCATCAGCTCCGCACTCTTCCTGTCCAGCTCATAGACCTTTGCGATATGCTCTATCTTATATTCCATAGGCGCATAGAGGAAGATATGCAGACATCCCGGATACTCCCTCAGGATATAGTCGGCGCAGCGTCCGAAGAGAACGCAGTCCTCCTTGTTTGCCGCCTCACGGATAACATCCGCCTGTGCGGTCACAGCCTTTTCGGAGTAAAAGGAAGTGGAAGAACCGTAGACAAAGTTTGAAAAGAAGTTTTCCTTTTTGCCCAGATTTTCATCCTGTTGAGCCATAAGCTCACGGGTAATGCCTATCTTCCGTGCCGTCAGGTCAATCAGATCCCTGTCGTAGTAGGCAAAGCCCAGCTCATTTGCAAGTCTCTGGGCTACGCCCCTTGCATTACAGCCGAATTCACGGCTTATCGTAATTATTTTATACATATATACAGCCCCTTTCTCAGCGATACTTTTTGTTAAACTTTTTCTCAAGCAGCTTAACAAGCCAGGACAGAGGTATACAGATGATAAGGTAAACCACTGCCAGTATTGTATATGACTCAATGGTAAGGAAGGTCTGGGAAGTATAAGCCTTGGTTACCAGAAGCAGCTCGGGAGCGGTAATATAAGCCATAAGGGATGTATCCTTAACCAGCATAACAAGGTAGTTGCCGAAAACGGGAATGGAATTACGGAACGCCTGAGGCACAACTATCCTGAAAAGCGCCTGTCTGGGGGACATGGCAAGGGCAAGCGCCGCCTCTGTCTGTCCGCTGTCGATGGCAAGGATGGCGGAACGGATAACCTCGGAAATATATGTACCGTAGTTAATTCCGATACCGATGATACCTGCCGTAACAGCCGGCATATTGCACTTGTAGTTGTCTATGCCTATAAGGTAGGCAAGAACCTCTATAAGCAGAGGAACCACATAGTATATGTAAACCAGCTGTACCAGAAGAGGGGTACCCCTTATGATCTCCTGAAAAACAATTATTATATTCCTCAGCCATCCATGCTTGGAAAGCCTGCCCAGTGCCAGCAGAAAGCCGATTACAATGGCAAGTATAAAGCCGACCACGGTAGTGAGCACCACTATGCCTATAGCCTGTTCAAAAAGCTTGGGGATAAGCTCCGTAACGGCTTTGCCGAAATTCAGATTTTGCAAAACTCTCATAAAGCGCCGCCTCCTCAGTTATTAAGTATTCTCTTGAGGAACTCTCTGGTTCGGTCATGTTCGGGATTGGTGAACATCTCTTCCGGCGGCTTATCCTCAAGTACAATACCGCCTTCCATAAAGATAACCCTGTCCGCCACCTCTCTTGCAAAGCCCATCTCATGGGTAACAACCGCCATGGTCATGCCCTCATGGGCAAGATCCTTCATAACGTTAAGCACATCCCCTACAAGCTCCGGGTCAAGTGCGGAGGTGGGCTCGTCAAAGAGCATCATTTCCGGCTCCATGGCAAGGGCACGGGCAATGGCGACCCTCTGCTGCTGACCGCCGGAAAGGGTGTCGGGATAAACGTTTGCCTTATCCGCAAGTCCCACCTTTGAAAGCAGGGTCATAGCCTTATCCTTCATTTCACTCTCTTTCCTTTTAAGAATATGCACAGGTGAATACATCACGTTGTTAAGCACAGTCATAAAAGGAAAAAGATTAAATCTCTGGAAGCACATACCCACGTGTTTTCTGTAGTTGATTACGTTAAACTTGTCTGCAAGTATATTTTCCCCCTTGAAGAGGATTTCACCTCCGCTGGGCTGCTCCAGCAGATTAAGACATCGCAGGAATGTACTCTTACCGGAGCCGGAGGGACCTATAAGTACCAACACTTCCCCCTCCTCAATGGTCATATTGACATTCTGCAGCACCTTAAGGTCGCCGAAATTTTTCTTAAGTCCTTTAATCTCAAGCAGTGCCATAGATATTACCTTCTTTCCGCAAAAGATAAGGCTGTGCCTTTTTTATCCGGCACAGCCCCGTTGCTGTTACAAAATTTTAATCAAACCTCGGACCAAATAACGAACTAAGCGTCCCGTCCTCTGATTTTAATAGGTTAAACCGTTGTCCTTTTCATCGTTGGTAATTGCATGACGAGCAGGGTCAAGACCATAGCTTTCAAAGATCTCATCAATAACGCCCTCATCTCTCATCTCTGCCACAACACGGTTCACATCAGCCATAAAGTCCTCATTGCCGAAGGCTACGGAAGGTGCGATACGTCCTATACAATCCTCATCATCCACATAGCCGTCACAAATCTTAACACCTGTAAGGGCGTCAGGATTTTCATACATAAGGTTTTCAACTACGGGAGAGTCTGTAAGGAAGGCATCAATCTTGCCGTTCTGAAGAGCCACTATAGACTCTGTCTGGTCACCTGTTGACCTTGCCTCACCGATCATACCCTCATCTGCCCACTTTTCAACAACATTCTGCCAGATGGTACCCGGTGTATAACCTACTATTTCATCTCCGTCAAAGTCGGACTGACCGTTGATTGCACTGTCCTCCGGTGCAAGAAGAGCACCGCCCTGTGTATACCAGATGTCCCCGTAGTAGATCTGTGCAGCCCTTTCCTGAG
>CALWRD010000127.1 GCA_944383875.1 uncultured Clostridia bacterium
TAATCCGCCAAAGCACAGCTTTGCTTTTGCGTAAGCAAAAGTGCTTTTCGGGCGGCGAAGCCGACTTTTCAGCTTTGCTAAAAAGTTCTGATTGTGAACCGAAAGAAAGTAATTATGCAGCGGAAAAAGTAATCCGCCAAAGCACAGCTTTGCTTTTGCGTAAGCAAAAGTGCTTTTCGGGAGGCGGAGCCGACTTTTTAGCTTTGCTAAAAAGTTCTGATTGTGAACCGAAAGAAAGTAATTATGCAGCGGAAAAAAGTAATCCGCCAAAGCACAGCTTTGCTTTTGCGTAAGCAAAAGTGCTTTTCGGGCGGCGAAGCCGATTTTTTAGCGAAGCTAAAAAATTCTGATCAAATGAAATAGCTTTGCTTTCGGGTATGCTCATTTACATAAGCAGTCACGGCTTCAATTACTGCGCTGCAGGTAGGACGTTTGGTTGATTTGTTAAATACGGGATTTATTATGCTGAGAAAATTTTCTTTCCCTTGATTATCCCAAGCTTTTTGAATAGCGTTTCTCATGCAGCGTTCAATATTGGCTACGTTTATATTATTTATTTTTCCCAGCTCGGGATAAAGAAATTTAGTTTTGTAGTTTAACATTTCCGGATTGTCACAGCAAAGCTTGACAGCTTGCACAAGATATTTGTATCCGCTTAAATGCTGAGATATACCAAGCAGATTCAGAGTCTTTTGAATTGCAAATGTAATTTCAATGTTATCATCATGTGTACTTACTTCTGTACTGTTGGTATTAATCAATTCTTTTACGTAAGAAATTACAGCATATGAATCAAGGGGATAAAACATAACATAATCAGCGCTGAAGTTCAAAGCCAGATTAACGGCAGCCGGCAAAGTGTTTTCCATCATAAGTATAACTTTGCAGGAATAATTCATACTTTTTAATTCCTGAATGATGTTGATGCCTTCATCATACTTTATGCACGGAGCGTATATAATTACATCAGGATGGTAGTTTCGTATGCTTTCAAGTCCCTCTTTACTGTTGTCAGAGCAGCATAAGACTTGAAAGGAGGGTTCTTTAATTAACATATTTTTTAATGTCATAGCCTTTGCATAGTTGTCTGATAAAATAACAATTTTCATATCGAATTCCACTTCCCTTAATACATTTTAATATATAAATATTAATTTGATTTAATTATAATACCAAGATAAGGGTGAGACAAATACAAAAAGTAGACATTTTTCGAAAGATTTTTAAAAATTCAACATATCTTCAAGGTAAATTGCGTAGCCTTTTGTCGGATTTTGGATAAAAACGTGGGTTACTGCACCGACCAGTTTACCGTTTTGTATGATTGGAGCGCCGCTCATTCCCTGCACAATGCCGCCGGTTTTTTTTATCAGGTCATTGTCGGTTATTTGTATGGTCATCGCCTTACTTTTGTCGGAACTCAGGCTTCCGGTACTTTCGATTTTTATGTTATAGGGACGGACTTCTGTTCCGTCAACAGTAACGAGTATTGTTGCATCCCCTTCTTTTACTTCGTTTTTTAAGGCAATTTCATATGATTTTGCGTCGGAAGGCGGATTAAAATATATATTTCCTGCAATACCGCATTGGCTGTTTTTTGTCACATCTCCGATTATTTTTTCCTTATCGGTATTTCCGACCAGTTCTCCGGGACTGCCTTTTTCACCTTTATTTACCGAGGTAATTTCTGTGGGCATAAGCTTACCGTCTCGTATTTTCATTATGTTGCCAGTGTCAACATCGGTGACGGGATGTCCCAAGGCATAGAAATTGCCGTTGCTGTCATAGCAAGTAAGGGTGCCGATGCCTTGGGTGCTGTCACGCACCCAAATACCAAGTTTCTTTTTTCGGCTTTCCGAGCTGACTACAGGCGCTACGTCAACGGTTATGATTTCTTCATTTCGTTCTACTGTCAGCTTGACATTTGTTGTATTGCAGTTTTCGATGTAGTTTATAAGGCTTTCTTTATCTGTCAGGGTTACATTATCGGCTTTTTGTATTAAATCGCCGCTCTTTAATATCCCTCTGCAAGGGCTTTCATATTTTCCGCTGCTCAGCCTTACTTCACCGGTTCCCAAAACCAGTACTCCATCGGTATCAAGTTCAAGACCTATTGCCTGACCTCCGGGATACAGAGATATATCAGGCAGGACTGTAATGGTGCTGTTTTTTATGGGCACACCGAAAAAAGACAGTTTAAGTAAAGCTTTTCCTGCGTTTTCCGCCTTTAGTAAGATAGGTGCATTTAGATCCAAAGATATATTGTTTTTAACAGGTTCATCGGAATTTACAGATACTGCTGTATCTTGGCTGAATAAATTTCCCTGAAGAGGAAGATTAAAGTCAAGCAGTGAGGTTTCTCCGCTGCGTATCGTTATGTTTGAAGGGAAAAATATGGCTATGGATATATAAGCTATCAATAAGGTTACTACCAGCGAAATAAACAGCAGGAAAAGATTAGTCTTTAGCCTTTTTTTAGAGTTCAAAAAAATCACTTCCTTAAATATTGGTCAACTATTAGGTTAACCCTAAGGAAGTGATTTATACCAAACATTATGACTTATTGCCCATAAGTTAATATAATGCGAAAATTTACATATTATATTAAAAAATATTCGATTCTGCTTATTCGAGATCCTCGGCCATATCAAGCATCTCATCAAAGCTTTTTTCGGGATGTACTTTATTGAACAGACCGAATGCCTTGTTAAGCCCCGCACCGTTTTCTGTATCCATATACAGTCTGACCAATTCCAATACGAGATGCGTATATTTTTTGGACGTGGGTTCAATATTGTTAAGTGCATAGCTCAGTAAATCTTCGGCTTTTTGGGGTAACGCCATGGCTATATATATATCAGACAATGTTTGAATATAAGATATGCACTCATCTTCGCTTATTCCCAGTACTTTCTTTCGTGTTTCAAGTGCTTTGTTATATAATTCGGCTGCTTTTGAATATTCGCTTTCACGCAGATAGTATTCTCCAAGCTCGGCTAAGGCACCTGAATAAAAAAGATGGTCGGTACCGACACTCTTTTTTATCATATTTAATGCCTTTTGCTTTAACGGTATTGCCCTTTCAATTTGGTTAAGTCCCGCATAGCAGTCGGCAAGCTTTGAAACGGCATCGGCATAAAAGGGCTGATTGGTTCCGTAATGACTTTTGATAAGAGTAATCAGTGTGTTATAATTTTTTAGTGCTTCTGTATATTTACCAACCTTATAGAGAATGGATGAATAAAATGAAAGTGCGGTGATATACTCGGTTTGGTTGTCGGTAATGGTTTTATATATATCAACTGCCTCCTGCATATAATTGAGCCCGGTTGAAAAATCATCGGATTCAACATAGCACATACCCAAGTTATAGAGGTTATCCGCATAACATATATCTTTGAGTGAGCGTGAAGCCAATGCTTTGGCATAGTACTGGATTGCTTCATAAAATCTTCCCATGGATTTATACATGGAACCGAGATTGTAGCATGCCGTTATTACATCCGTATGGTTGTGTGGAAGCAATTCATATCGTATATTATAGCATTTTTTAAAATAAGCCAAGGCCATATCAGTTTGATGAAGATTGCTGTATACAATGGCTAGGTTGTTATATATGTCGCTGAGCTTTTGCGAACTTCCGTCGAAGGATACGGCATCCGCAGCTTTTAGGTAGGTTGAAAGTGCTTTGTCGAGAAGACCGTCCTCATCGTAAGCGCATGCAAGATTAAACAGATCGTCCCCGTAACTTTCCGTATCTGTAATATGATTGTCTTTGTACATAGCTATAAGTCGTTCTCCCAACAGCTGTGCATTCAGATAGTCGTTGTTATAATAGCTTTTTAAAAATTGATTTCTCAATTTTCTGATATTATTTTTTGTATCCATATATTTAACTCCAATCGTCTGTTAAATTTTCACCGAGACGTGAAAAGGCGGAATTGATACAGTCATATGAAAAGCCCTTGGAAGCAAGGTATCTGCATTGCTTTGCCTTTTCTTTTATGTCGGGGTCAGAGTTGCTTTTTAGTCTTTTTTTCTGCAGTGCATATGTTTTTTCTTCTTCCTCAAGCTCCGCATTCTCACGCTCGGAGGA
>CALWRD010000128.1 GCA_944383875.1 uncultured Clostridia bacterium
TGCTCGGTACGGCAAAGACCTATACCCTGTGCGCCGAAGGAAGCAGCCTTCACAGCATCCCTCGGAGTATCCGCATTGGTCCTTACTTCCATATCACGGTATTTATCCGCCCATTCCATTACACGACCGAACTCGCCGCCTATTTTGGCATCTACGGTAGGAATCTCCTCGCCATAGATATTGCCTGTTGAACCGTCAAGGGAAATCCAATCCCCTTCTTTATAAACAACGCCGTTAAGCTCAAAGCGTTTGTTTTCCTCATCCATATTAATGGCACCGCATCCGGATACACAGCAGGTACCCATTCCCCTTGCAACAACAGCCGCATGGGAAGTCATACCGCCTCTTACGGTAAGTACACCCTGAGCATAGTGCATACCCTCTATATCTTCCGCAGAAGTTTCAAGTCTGACAAGGACAACCTTTTCGCCTACCTTGCCTTTTTCAATGGCATCCGCTGCCTCAAATACTATCTTGCCGCTGGCAGCTCCCGGTGAAGCTGCAAGTGCACTTGCAACGGGCTTAGCTTTTTTAAGAGCCTCTTCATCAAACTGTGGATGCAGAAGTGCATCAATCTGCTTAGGATCTATCATACAAACCGCCTGTTTTTCATCTATCATACCCTCATCAACAAGGTCACAGGCAATTTTAAATGCGGCACGTGCCGTCCTTTTTCCGTTTCTTGTCTGGAGCATATAGAGTTTTTTGTTTTCAATGGTAAACTCCATATCCTGCATATCCCTGTAGTGATCCTCAAGCTTTGCACATATATCCACAAACTGCTGGTAAACCTCAGGCATAATCTCATTAAGCATATCTATTGACTGAGGTGTTCTTACACCTGCAACAACATCTTCGCCCTGAGCATTCATAAGAAATTCACCGAAAAGCTTTTTCTCACCTGTGGCGGGATTTCGGGTAAAGGCAACACCCGTACCGGAGGTTTCGCCCATATTACCGAATACCATTGACTGAACATTTACGGCAGTACCCCAGGAGCCCGGGATATCATTCATCTTTCTGTAATAAATAGCCCTTGGATTGTTCCATGACCTGAATACGGCACGGATTGCACCCATAAGCTGTTCCTTCGGATCGGAAGGAAAATCTTTGTGAATTTTATCCTTATATTCAGCCTTAAACATATCGGCAAGCTCTTTCAAATCTTCGGCAGTAAGCTCTGTATCCAGCTTAACGCCTTTCTTTTCCTTCATTTGATCTATGAGCTGTTCAAAATATTTTTTGCCTACGCCCATAACAACATCCGAATACATCTGTATAAATCTGCGATATGAATCATATGCAAACCGAGGATTTCCCGTCTTTTCCGCAAACGCCTCAACTACGGTATCATTAAGACCCAAATTCAAAATAGTATCCATCATACCCGGCATTGAAGCCCTTGCGCCGGAACGTACGGAAACCAAAAGAGGATTTTCAACATCTCCGAACTTTTTGCCTGTAATTTCCTCCATTTTGGATATATACTCCATTATCTGGCTTTGTATTTCCTCATTAATGGTTTCATTATCCTCGTAATAGCGGTTACAAGCTTCGGTGGTAATGGTAAAGCCTTGTGGTACAGGCATACCAAGTAAGGTCATCTCCGCAAGATTGGCACCCTTACCTCCGAGAAGGTCACGCATCTTATCATTACCTTCCGAAAAAAGATATACATATTTCTTGCTCATTTCAATTACCCCCTTTGTATGCAATTTATACAATCGCAACAATTATTTTCTTAATCTTATACTGACATTATACCATATTTTCAGAATTTGACAACACAAAATTTAGGAAATATTATTATTTTTTTATGCTGTAAGATTTAAACATTACTTTTGCTGTACTTAAGTATAATAACTTCGACTCCCAGCCGATCACTTATTTTTCCGCTTTTGAAATCCATATCACACTTTGCGCAGTCCTTCAAAGCTTCCACAAGTACCCCCGTTTTAAAATTTTTTGCCTGACTTAAACAGCCCCTGACCACAAAATTCCTCAGTGAAAGCCTTTCCGATATTTCCGCTTCACTCAACCCCTTACCTTGAAGATACTTGCACTCAAGTATCAGCTTAAACTGCCTTGCGGTCATCTTAAGAACGTAAAATGGGCTTTGCTTCATCCTGAGCATATTGTTGTATATTTCAAGAGCCCTTGCAGGCTGTTTTTTTCCTATTGCCTCCACCATATCAAATACATTTGTTTCAGGAGATTTTGTGCATATGCTGTCTATGGTCTGCCTTGTTACCGATTCACCTTGGGGAAGATAATTAAGCAGTTTATCTATCTCACCCTCCAGACTTTCCATGGCAGTGCCCACACACTTGATAAGATATTCAGCCACATCGGACTTTATTCTGCCCTTTCCTTCATCACACACCCAGCCTATAAGTTCTCTATCCTTTAAAAAGGAAAATTCGGCACAGCAGCCGTATTTTTTTATTTCCTTGTAAAGTCCGCTCCTCTTATCCGCCTTGTCCTCGACAAAACACAATACCGTACTCTCCGGAATATTTTGAATATAGTCCTTAATCTTTTCACTGTCATCTTTTCGTCCCGCCTCAAAAAGCTTGCTGTCCTTAACCGCAACCAGCCTGTTTTCACTCATAAAGGGAAGGGTGTCACAGGCGGATATTATATTATCCACATCAATCTTACCCGTAAAGTAATTGTAATTCATCATCTCCGTGGCAGAGTCCACCACCGCCTTTTTAATTGCGTCAAAATATTTTTTTACAAGGTAAACCTCTTCACCGCTTAAAAGATATACTCTCTTAAATTTTCCGCTCTTTATTGCATCGTCAATTTCTTTCATTTTCATCCTCCAGATAGGTTGAAATAATCATTTCCTTTTCCGTAAAACTTACATTTACAGCGCCGCAGCTTTCAGTTATATAACAGGGTATACCAAGTTCCTCAAGCCTTTCAAGAACCTTGTCGCCGGGATGACCGTATACACTCTTTTTGGCAGAGGCAACAGCTGCATAGGGTTTAACCGTCTCCAAAAATCCCAAGGAATTTGATGTGTCCGAGCCATGATGAGCCAATTTAATTACATCCGCCCTCAAATCCGTACCCATATCTGTCAGTTCCTTTTCCGTCTGCTCATCTATATCCCCTGTAAATAATATACTGCCCCTTTGACATACAAACTTATTTACCATTGAAATGCTGTTTGAGTCCCCATGGGCTGTTTTATCCGGGCTTAAACACTCCATGGTATCGGTTTCATTTAGCTTGACTCTGTCGCCCACGTTCATACGCACCAGCTCGATTCCGCAATCTTCGGCTTTTTTCGAAAGTTCCAGATAATTATCATTTTCATCCACGACAGAGGGCAGGTATATTTTATCAATGGCTATTTCACCCATAATTTCAATTATGCCTGCAATATGGTCAGTATCCGTATGGGATATAAACACCCCGTCTATCTCATCCCTTCCACTGTAGAGCAGATAGGGCAGCAGCACACGCTTACCGGTATTTTCATAGCTTGCAAAAGCATTTCCTCCTCCGTCAACCACAAAGGTATAATCCTCTCCCAAGCCTACGGCGCAATCACCCTGCCCCACATTCAGAAAGGTAACATTCGGATATATCTTACCGTTAATTGTAACCAATATAAGGGAAAGCGCTGTACAGATACCTGCCGCCGCAACTGTCAGCTTATATTTTTTGAGCATAAGCAAATTATATATTGCAATCAGAAATATGGCAAAAATAAATATGTTTACAATACTTGGACTTCCCGTAACCCAATAGGAAA
>CALWRD010000129.1 GCA_944383875.1 uncultured Clostridia bacterium
ATACCGATAATCCTGTCGGCGTCACGTACTGCGGATACCTCCGGAGTTGTAACAACAAAGGCTTTATCGGCACCGGCAATAGCATTTTTAAATCCCTGCTCTATACCTGCGGGACAGTCGATAATAATGTAATCAAAGCCTTCCTCTTTAAGATTTTCGCAAAGTTTCTGCATTTGCTCAGGACTTACGGCGTCTTTATCCCTTGTCTGAGCCGCAGGCAGAAGATAAAGGGAATCATACTTTTTATCCTTAATAAGTGCCTGCTTTAAACGACAATTTCCTTCAACCACATCAATAAGGTCATAAACAATTCTATTTTCAAGTCCCATAATAACGTCCAAATTACGAAGACCTATATCAGCATCAATCATCGCAACCTTTTTGCCCTGCATTGCAAGACCGGTGCCAAGGTTAGCTGACGTTGTTGTTTTGCCAACGCCACCCTTTCCTGATGTAATAACTATTACTTCACTCATCATTAGCCTCCTAAATATGTATAAAAATTATTTCACTTTCTATAATAACAGATAATCCCGGTTTTTGCACCATTTTCTTTAAACAAATTATTCCATTTTTTTCACTTGTTTAAATTAACGGTTCAACATAAATTTGATTTTCCTTTATATAAGCGTATTGCGGTATTATACCTCCCTCTTCTTCCGGGAAGCAGGCTATAAGCTCCGCTATACGCAGCTGAGTCGGACGCATATTAAGTGCAGCCACAAAACATTCGTGTGAACCTCCGCAGCCTGCATGAGCAAGCCCCTTCAGCATACCAAGCACAATAATATTGCCCTCGGCAATAAGCTCACCTCCCGGATTTACATCGCCTATCACTACAATACTTCCCGGAAAGCGTATTGCCTGACCGCTTCTGACCGAACCTTTATGGAAAGTCGTCAAATTTTTTTTGGCGGTAACCAGCGCTTCGGATATAAGCTGATTAAGTTTCCCTTCATCCTCTTCCTGTGGTTTTGGAGCAAACTTCGGCTTGGTAAATTCCGGCGAATCAGCCTCATTTACGAAAAAGGAAATGCTAAGGTCCGTATTTTTATTGATTATATCAATCAATTCCTGTTCCTGACTGTCAGTTATATTAGCTCCTCTAAACTTAACGGCAGTCTTTGCATCCCTAAAAAAATCCTTTGCCTCTATGGTTTTTTCAGCAAGAGTTTGTTTTAAATCTTCATAGGGCGTATTTTCATCCAGCACAACAATTATTCCGTTTTTCGTGCCTTTGAAAATTACTGCATTATCATTCATATCAGTTACCTCCGAATTATTGTGTAAGCGTATTATAATATGTCCTCTCAGGTGTAGAATTAAGGTCCAAGTATCCTTCAATAACAGCTTTAGCAATCGTAGGAGCGGGACCCGTTGAATTATTTCCGTAGGGTATAATAACCGATACGGAAATCTGAGGATCCTCATAAGGTGCAAATCCCACAAAGGTTGTATGCTCACTTCTGTAATCGGACTCCTGGGCAGTACCGGACTTAGCGGCAACCGTTACCGGAAAATCGGTAAAATAGCTGCGCAGAGTACCTCTTGAACCCTGTGTTACAAGTCTCATACCTTCGTAAACCGCCTTAAGATTTCTCTCATTAATATCAAGCTGACTTTCAATCTGTGGCTCGTAAGTTGAAACCGTATCTCCGTCATAAGTAAGTATACTTGACAAAAGATGCATGGTATATCTTGTGCCTCCGTTTGCCAATGTTGCTATATATTTTGACAGTATGGCAGATGTATAATTGTTAAATGACTGACCTATAGCCGTTCTTATTGTATCACCGTCACGCCATTCAAGTTCGCTGTCAGAGATTTCCGGATTACGGGCTTTATAAATATAACTCTTGTATTCGGGAGAAGAAATTTTGCTTGGATAACTCTCCATGGAATCATAGATTTCATAGATCTCAACACCCGTAGGGTCGTTAAGTCCAAAGTTAATCATATATTTATTTAAAGTCTGTATTCCTTCAAGCGTGGTACCCGACTTTGAATTGCCCATATTGTAAGCCACCGTGTAGAAGAAATAATTACAAGACACTTCCAGTGCCTCTGAAACATTAACATTACCGTGGGAACCGCTTCCGCTTCCCACCCAGCAGCGTGCATATGGACGACCTGCCTCTGTAAAAGTACCTCTGTCATATATAGTTGTACCTGGTCCGACAATTCCTTCTTCCAATCCCGCAATAGCAGTAATCATCTTAAATACCGAACCGGGAGCACGGGGTTCCTGAAACGGACGATTTACAAGAGGATGATTAGGGTCATTTTGAAGGCGTGTATAATATTCATTATCCAAACCGTTTACAAGACGATTATTGTCGTATGACGGATAGGTTACAGCTGCAAGAACTTCGCCTGTATCTACATCTGTCACCACAACAGAACCGGTACACGGATCCATATTAAGCATATGTGGCTTAAGTTCACCGCTGTTTAGCTTATCAATTATAACCTGCTGAGGCGATATAGCTCCGCTGCGCACACGGCTGATAAAATCTTCATCACCCGTTATAGTTCCCTGTTCCAAAAGTACAAGTATAAGCTGATAAGCCCTTATATTATTTTTATCAAGTCCG
>CALWRD010000130.1 GCA_944383875.1 uncultured Clostridia bacterium
TTAAACCACCCTCACCATCTATATATGCTTGTACTATCTGCATTTTAAATTCAAAGCTGTATTTTGCCATGAAAAAACCGACCTCCAATCGTTAAATTTTTATGTCTAACTTTTGGGGGTCGGTTCAAACAGTTGATTTTTTATTACGGAGTTGTACTTTTAGTGTTGATGCTGTTCAACTTTCTGGCTATGCCATGGATGCTTCAACGGCAGGTGGTTGAGGTGGACTACGGCACATTTATTGAAATGGCGGAAAACAAGGAACTGGGTCAGGTAAAGGTACAGCAGCAGGAAAATCAGATTTTGTTTACAAATAAAGATAATACAGCTGTTTATAAAACTGCTATGATGCCGGATCCCAATCTGACACAAATGTTGAATGAATCGGGAGCCGGCTTTGGAGGAGAGATAATTAAGCAAGCCGATCCGATCCTTTCCTTTTTGCTGTCCTGGGTGCTTCCCATTGTAATCTTTATACTTATCGGACAGTATATTTCCGGAAGGATGATGAAAAATGCAGGGGGATCCAATGCCATGATGTTTGGTAAAAGCAATGCCAAAGTCTATGTGAAATCCTCCGAGGGCATCAAATTTTCCGATGTTGCGGGAGAGGACGAGGCGAAGGAAAATCTGGCAGAGGTGGTTGACTATCTGCATAATACGAATAAATACAGAGAAATCGGTGCCTCTATGCCTAAGGGCATTCTGCTTGTGGGACCTCCGGGAACAGGTAAAACTATGCTTGCCAAGGCTGTGGCCGGTGAGTCAAATGTTCCCTTCTTTTCCATGTCCGGCTCCGAGTTTGTGGAAATGTTTGTGGGTATGGGCGCCTCAAAGGTCCGTGACCTGTTTAAGCAGGCTAAGGAAAAAGCACCCTGTATCGTGTTCATCGACGAGATCGACGCCATAGGACAGAAACGTGACGGACGTGTGGGCGGAAACGATGAGCGTGAGCAGACGCTGAATCAGCTTTTGACGGAGATGGATGGTTTTGAAGAAAATACCGGTGTAATTATTCTGGCTGCAACCAACCGTCCCGAATCCCTTGACCCTGCATTGACAAGACCGGGACGTTTTGACCGTCGTGTTCCCGTGGAACTTCCCGATTTAAAGGGCAGGGAGGAGATACTGAAGGTACATGCCAAAAAAGTCAAGTTGGACCCAAATGTGGATTTCGGTAAAATTGCACGTATGGCGTCCGGTGCCTCAGGTGCGGAACTGGCAAACATCATCAACGAGGCTGCCTTGCGTGCGGTAAGGGACGGTCATCGTTATGTGACGCAGGAGGATCTGGAGGAAAGCATTGAGGTTGTTATCGCAGGTTATCAGAAGAAGAATGCCATTCTCACCGATGAGGAAAAGAAGGTGGTGGCTTATCACGAAATAGGTCATGCCCTTGTGGCTGCAAAGCAATCCAATTCCGCTCCGGTGCAGAAGATAACCATTGTTCCACGTACCTCCGGTGCACTGGGCTATACCATGCAGGTGGAGGAAGGAAACCATTATCTTGTAAGTCGGGAAGAACTGGAAAACAAGATTGCAACATTGACGGGAGGACGGGCTGCCGAGGAGCTTGTTTTCCATTCCTCATCCACGGGGGCTTCCAATGATATTGAGCAGGCAACCAAGCTGGCACGGGCAATGATAACCCGCTACGGTATGAGCAAGGATTTTGATATGGTTGCTCTGGAAACTGTGCAGAATCAGTACCTTGGCGGGGATACCTCCCTTGCTTGCTCCGCCGAAATTCAGGCTGAAGTTGACCGTCAGGTAATTGCGCTGGTTAAACAGCAGCATGAGAAGGCAGCCAAGATACTTGAGGAAAACCGTGATAAACTGGACGAACTGGCAAAATACCTCTACGAAAAGGAAACCATTACAGGCGAGGAATTTATGAACATCCTCAACGGCTGATTACAAAAAGAGATTATATTAATGCTTTACGGCGCGGCGGTTTTAACTGCTGCGCTGTTTTTATATATACAAGAATATGCCTTCCGTTATTACTCAGATAATCAATTAAAGATTTTGATTTTTTATTGAATTAATTATACGGTAATGTTAAAATAAAAACAGAAAGACAGCAGTTATAAAATAATCAGATGGAAAGGTGGGATTTTTATGAAAAAAAGTAAAAGAGCATTGGCTCTTATACTGTCCTTTACGGCAGTCGTCGCACATACTGCAAATGCTTATGCCCGGGAAGTACAGTTGACGGATTACAGATATGAAACCTGTATGCAGGGTTTATATGGCTATATTTTCGGCAATGTAAGCACTCCCGGGGACTCGGGAGAATATGTTTATGGAGATACGAGCATAGATGTGGATCAGACGGGGCATGTGGTCAGCATTGATTCGGTTATTTTAAATCCCGACGGCACGGAGGTAGTGCAGCAGGGGAAGTATGAAATATCCTATACATCGGTAATGTCCTACGCAGATACATACAGTGTATACTTTCCTCAGTATGAGTATCTTTTTGCGGCGCATGACAGGACCACCGGCAAAGCCTGTATTCTGGACAAGGATGGAAATCAGCTTTACAGTGTTGATTATTCGGGTCTCCTTTTCGGACTTCTCGACGAAATCGAAATAAACGGCGGTAAGTATCTGCTCATCGGCTCAACGACCTATGAAGGAAACCGAAATAGATATGGATATTATGGAGACATAAATGCCCTGATACGGGAATCCGACGGAAAGGTCATCTTTAATACAAAGATTGATCCCCGTCTTAATCCGGCTGTTCTATATATATCAAGTGATGAAAAATATCTGAAGCTGGCTGGGGTGGAAAAGATTTTTTCCGAAAGTAAAGGCTATAAGGTGCCTGTGGAGGTGGAATATTACTTTGACATGGAGGGTAACAGGATAGCCGAGCCGGAAAATGTGGAATTTAACCGATATATCGACACGGGAGGCTATCTGGAAATTGACCCGGATTATGTTTTAAATACCGACAAGGTAAACAAAAATTATTTTTTTAAAGAAACTACTATTTACGGCAAACCTTTCTATGCCGTATTTAAGGAACTTGAAGAGGGAGAAACGCCGGAGGATTATCTTCCTAAGGAACAGCCTTCTCCATGGGCGGCAGAGAGCATAAAGAAGGCTACGGAGGCAGGAATTTTGTACAACAATTTCAACTGCCGTTACAAGGACAATATTTCACGTCAGGACTTTGCTGTCCTTGTGGTGGAGGCATACTGCAAGTCCCTTGGCAAAGAGGTGGGTCAATATGTTTCGGAAAACAATATCGGACTTAATTTTGATAAGTTTAAGGATAATCAGAACGCCTATGTAATGCTGGCATATAAGCTTGGTATAATCAACGGCACATCCGATACGACCTTTTCTCCCGACAGGGGCATAACAAGGCAGGAGGCTGCGGTAATGCTCAACAATCTGGCAAAATTAGCGGGAATAAGCCCAAATTCGGCAGGAGTTGACTTTACGGATAAAGACTATTTTGCAGACTGGGCAGAGGATGCAATAGCAAATGTCAGCAGCATTAAAAACAGTGATGGTGTAGCTGTTATGGGTGGTACACAGGCAAATAAGTTTTCTCCATGGATGACTTTTTCGAGGGAACAGGCTTACGTTACCGTTTACAGGCTGTTTGAGATGATGTAGTTGCAGTTTTATGTAAACAAAGTTTATAAAAATTTCACTTGTATATCGTCCTAAAAACTTATATAATTAAGATATAAATTATATAACAGAGAGGAGATTTTACTGATGGGATATATGGAAACTTATTATAAGTGGCTCAATGATGATTACTTTGATGAGGCTACCAGAGCCGAACTTAAGGCAATCGAAGGCAACGAAAAGGAAATAGAAGACAGGTTTTACAAGGATTTAGAGTTTGGTACGGGCGGTCTCAGGGGTGTTATAGGCGCAGGTACAAACCGTATGAATATCTATACTGTAAGTAAAGCTACCCAGGGGCTTGCAAACTACATTATCAAGCAGGGACAGGAAGCCGTTGATATGGGCGTTGCCATTGCCTACGACTCAAGACGTATGAGTCCCGAGTTTGCAACCATAGCAGCCCTTGTGCTGAACGGAAACGGCATCAAGACTTATCTTTATGATGAGTTAAGACCCACTCCCATGCTCAGCTTTGCTGTAAGGGAGCTTGGCTGTACCGCAGGTATAGTTGTTACCGCAAGTCACAACCCACCGGAATACAACGGCTACAAGGTTTACTGGGCTGACGGCGGACAGGTTCCTACCCCTCGTGATGGTGAAATCATCGCCGAGGTAAATGCAATTACGGATTTTAAGAGCATTAAGAGAGCTGATAAGGCAACTGCCGAAAAGCTTGGTCTTTTTAATATTATTGACCATAAGGTTGATGACAATTACGATGAAAACGTGCTGGCACAGCTTGTTAATCCTGATATTGTAAAGGCTCAGAGTGACCTTAAAATAGTATATACACCACTCCACGGCACGGGCAACAAGCCTGTAAGGCGTGTGCTTGCAAAGGCAGGCTTTAAAAATGTTACCGTTGTGCCCGAGCAGGAACTCCCCGACAGCGAGTTTTCAACCGTGGGTTATCCCAATCCCGAGGATCCAAAGGCATTTACCCTTGCCATTGAGCTTGCAAAGAAGATTGATGCGGATATTATCGTAGGTACCGACCCTGATGCGGACAGAGTAGGTGCGGTGGTCAAGACCAACAGCGGTGACTATGTTGTCTTTACGGGAAATATGACAGGTACCCTTATCTGTGAGTACATATGCAGTCAGAAGAAGGCTGCGGGAACACTTCCCGCAAACGGCGCTATCGTATCCACCATCGTTTCAACGGATATGACAAAGGCTATTGCCAAGGAATACGGACTTGCTTACTTTGATGTGCTTACCGGATTTAAGTACATCGGTCAGAAGATTAAGGAGTTTGAGGCTGACGGCAGCCATACATATGTATTCGGTTTTGAGGAAAGTTATGGCTGTCTGTCCGGTACATATGCAAGGGACAAGGATGCGGTGGTTGCCACCATGCTTATCTGTGAGCTTTGCGCTTACTACAAGTCAAGGGGTATGAGTATGTATGACGGTCTTATGGAGCTTTACAAAAAGTACGGCTTCTATAAGGAAACCATTAAGTCCATTACCCTTAAGGGCGTAGAGGGCGCAAATGATATGAAGAAGATTATGAATACCTTGAGAGAGGATGCTCTTAAGGAGGTTGCGGGGGTTAAGGTTACCGAGGCAAGGGACTATGTTGCCGATGCCGTTGTAAACTATGTTACCGGGGAAACCTGCAAGACAGGTCTGCCAAGCAGCAACGTACTTTACTATCAGCTTGAGGACGGTACATGGTTCTGCGTAAGACCAAGCGGTACCGAGCCTAAGATTAAGGTTTACTTCGGCAGCAAGGCGGATACCATGGAAGAGGTTGAGGCTAAGCTTGAAAAGGCTTCCGAGGGCATTATGAAGATAGTTGACGATATTCTTGCATAAAACAGATTAATATTTAAAGCTTAAAGGGGCTGTGTCGGAATGATTTCATATCATCTGACTACAGCTCCTTTTTTGCCGAAAAAAATAACAGTCCATGGAAAATTGAAATGCCGCCGTCAGGTAACCGGAGACATTTCAAAATTCCCTTGGCTGTTATTTAATTATGGTGTAAGGGTTCCCACTTCCACGGTTTGTGGCTGAGCATCCTCTATTATGTTTTCGCTGACTACTTCCCTTGACTCCTCATAGCCGTTCACATAGGTTATATGGGTTACAACTTCCTTTTTACCCGGCTTGCCTGCGGATATAACCTTGCGGTAGGTGGTATATTCCGTATTGTTTTCAACGGTGTTGGTGGTTACGGGGATTTCCTCTTCTTCCTTAACCTCTTTTACAACCTTGACGGACAGTACGGGCACGGGCACCGTTATGTTAAGTTCCTGACCGATTTTTATTTGGTGCATGGTATCTGCCGTTATGGAAGGGTTTGCTGCAAGGAGCTCCGCCTCCGTCATATCGCATTTTGCGGCAATGCCGCTGAAGCTGTCTCCTTCCTGTACGGTATAGGTCTGCGCCTGCTTTGTGTTGGCACGAAGTATATCCGAAGCCTTTACCGTAGACATAACCTCGCCCTCGTCCACATATACGCTTTCAACTTTGACATCATCCACAAAGCTTACTTCCACAATATCATCCTCATCATCGGGCTGATATATTGCAAGTATCTGGTCAAGCAGGCTTTGTGCCTCCTCGCTGTTTGCAAGGACTGCCTTTTGCTCGCCGTTTACCGTTATGGCGGCAGCCTCCTGCTTATATGTAAGCATGGAACATACTTCTGTGATAACGTTTTCCGTATTGTTGTCCACCTTGCTGCTGCTTACGTGTACCGGCACAAGGGTAACGGTTTCGTTGATCTGTACGTTGTTGCCTGTTTTTTCCTTAAGTTTTGCCAGCAGCAGGTTATTAAATTCCTCTGTGGTGGTTTTAACATCTTTGATATATGCCACCTGCTCGTTGTCAATCCTGACAGATTGTGCATTTTTATGCAAAAGGGACCATACCATAAATATAAGCAGAAATATAACTATTACTGCAAGTATGGCGGCTATCACTCTGCCGCTGCTGATTTCGGGGCGGCGGTTTTTTCTGTATGAAAGACGGTTAAGCCTCTGACGGCTCTCGTTTCGGCGGGAATTAAGCATATGGGGCGTGGTAAAACGAGGCTGTTCGGAAGAGGCGTTTCTTCTTGGGGGAGTTTTGCTCATGTCCTTCTCCTTTCTGATTATATGAGGTCAAAATATGTCATTTAAATAGAATTATAACCCAAATATGTCATAAAAGCAAGTGCAAGACTGCCGAGGGGAAAAACAAATATGCTAATGCAATAAAATGAAGAACGCTAAAGTACGAAAATATACGCAATATATATAAAAGGTAATATATTTAAAATTAAAAATGATTGATTTATATATATAATCCGTATATACATCAATACTTAATGCAGCTTATGTGACATTATTTTCATTAAAATCAAGATATTACATTTTCAATATTAAAGTTTTTCTTGATTTTTATTAAAAGGTGCGGTATAATCAAAGAATAATAAAGATAAATTGGAGAAATGTGTAGATGAATGAGAAAATGGATGATACCTTTGAGATTGACTTAAAGCAGCTCTTTGAGGTGGCAATCGCAAGGATTAGGCTTATCATATTGATAGTATTCGTTTTTACAGTTTCCGCTTTTCTTATAAGCAAGTTTGTTATAACACCTTTATATACAGCCACCGCTACGCTTTATGTAAACAGCAACAGTACCACCGTTTCGCAGAATATCAGCATAAGCGATATAGATACGGGACGTGAGCTGGTAACTCTCTATTCCGAGTTTATTGAAAGCGATACGGTGCTTGAACAGGTTGCAAATGCGGTTTCAAACGACACCGATATGATGTTTACGGCTGATATGATTAAGGGAATGATTTCAAGCGGCGGTGTAAACGAGACTGCTCTTATGGCAGTTACGGTTACCAGCCCTTCGCCGGAGCTTTCGCAGATTATAGCAAATGCCGTGGCTGATATAGCCCCGGACAGAATCACCGAGTTTATGGAAGGCAGTTCCGTTAAGGTGGTTGACTATGCCAAGCTGCCGGAAGCACCGTCTTCACCTAATGTAATGAAAAACACAGCCATGGGCTTTCTGCTTGGACTTGTGGTAAGCCTTGGTATTATATTTGTTATGGAGCTTATGGATACTCGTATCAAAAACGAGGATGACCTTAAAAAGTTGCTTGATTATCCTATTCTGGGTGTAATCCCCGAAATTGTGGTGGAGGAGTCGGAGACGGATAAGGCGGGTGCATAATGTGCCCTTTGAAAGGACAATGGCTTTATGTTTAACAGAAAAAAGGTTAATGTTGAAGAACAGAAAAAAATGGCTTTGGAGCTTAACCGCAAAAGACTTCTTAACGAAAAAACCCGTTTTGACGTTAAGGAGGCATATAAGGAGCTGAGGACTAACATAATGTTCTCTCTTCCCGGCGGAGGCTGCAAAAAAATATTGCTTACCAGCTCGGTTGCATCCGAGGGTAAGAGTACCACCAATATGAACCTTGCAATTACCGTTGCGGAAACAGGTGCAAAGGTGGTGCTTGTAGACTGCGATATGCGCCGTCCCAATGTAGCAAGGCTTTTGGGTGAAAAAGGCGATATTGGTCTTTCAAATGTGCTTGTTAATGACTGCACCGTAAAAAGTGCTGTTCATAAAACAAAATATAATAATCTTGATGTCTTGTATGCGGGGAAGATACCGCCAAACCCGGCAGAGCTTTTAAGCTCGGATAAGATGAAGGAGCTTGTTAATACCCTTTCAGCCGAGTATGACTATATCTTCTTTGATACTCCGCCTATTAATCTGGTGACGGATGCGGCGCTTATTTCAAGCCTTGCAGACGGAGTGGTGCTTGTGTCAAGACAGTTCGTTACCGAACGAAAGCTGCTGCTGCAGGCGGTTGAAAAGCTTAAGTTTGTTAACGCAAAAATCATCGGGGTTGTACTAAATGACGTAGGAATGCTTAAAAGCGGCTATGGCGCCTATGGAAAATACAAGCGATACGGCGGCTACTATAAATATAAGTATTCTGCGGACTACGGGCGCTATAGCGACTGATAAAGTCGGTGTGAGATATGATAGACTTTCATACTCA
>CALWRD010000131.1 GCA_944383875.1 uncultured Clostridia bacterium
GAGATGATCATCCTTGTGGCGGAAATGAAGGAACTTAAGGCTAACCCAAATAAAAAGGCAAGGGGAAGCATTATTGAGGCTCAGTTGGATAAGGGCAGGGGTGCAGTTGCTACTGTGCTTGTGCAAAACGGTACCCTTAACGTAGGTGATCCTATAGTGGCAGGTTCCACTTACGGTCGTGTGCGTGCTATGATGAATGATAAGGGTCAAAAGGTTAAAAAGGCAGGTCCCTCCATGCCTGTTGAGATATTGGGACTTAATGAAGTGCCAAGGGCAGGTGATATGTTTTATGTTGCACAGAGTGAAAAACATGCAAGACAGGTTGCTGAATCCGTTGCAGCAAAGAACAGGGAGGATCTTATTAAGGATACACCTCAAAAGGTGTCTCTTGATGATCTTTTCAGCCAAATTCAAAGCGGTAACATTAAGGAACTTAACATTGTTATTAAGGCGGATGTGCAAGGATCCGTTGAAGCTGTCAGGGCAAGCCTTGAAAAGCTTTCAAACGATGAGGTAAGGATAAGGACTATCCATGGCGGTGTAGGCGCTATTACCGAGTCGGATGTTATGCTTGCAAGTGCATCAAACGCTATTATTATTGGTTTCAATGTGCGTCCTGAGGCATCGGCAAAGACTGTTGCGGATGATCAAAAGGTTGATATAAGGCTGTACAGGGTCATTTACAATGCAATAGAAGATATTACGGCTGCTATGAAGGGTATGCTGGACCCTGTATTTGAGGAAAAGATTATCGGTCATGCAGAGGTAAGACAGTTGTTTAAGGCTTCGGGTGTTGGTACTATAGGAGGAGCTTATGTAAAGGACGGCAAGATCCAGCGCAACGCAAGGGTACGTATTGTAAGGGACGGTATCGTTGTACATGAGGGAGAACTTGCTACCTTAAGACGTTTTAAGGATGATGTCAAGGAAGTAGCGACAGGCTACGAGTGTGGTATCGTTATTAACAAGTTTAATGATATTAAAGAGGGCGATATTGTTGAGGCCTTTGTTATGGAGGAAATTAAACCACAATGAAAAAAAACAGTAACAGAATGATACGTATTAATGATGAAATACAAAAGGAAATTTCGGAAATTATACGTTCAGATCTTAAGGACCCAAGGGTAGGGGTGATTACAAGCGTGCTTAAGGTGGATACAACCGCTGACCTTAAGTATTGCAAAGTATATGTAAGCGTATTGGGTGACGATGAAAAAAAGGAAGAGGTAATTTCGGTGCTTAAGAGTGCCTCCGGCTATATCAGGTCACTTATAGCAAGCAGAATTAACCTGCGTGTTACCCCCGAGTTTACCTTTATCCTTGATGATTCTATGGAATATAGCTTTAAGATTGATAAAATAATCAAAGATATTAACAGGGAACAATAAAGGAGCTTTTATTCCGATGTATGAAAATAATATTTTTGAAACACTTAATAAGGGAGACAGTGCTGTTATAGCAGGACATATTTCGCCGGACGGTGATGCCGTCAGTTCCGTATTTGCTTTTTCAATGGCGATTGCCCGGAAAGGTGTCACCCCTATAATACTGCTTGAGGAGTATGCAGACAGATTTAATTATCTTAAAGGTGCGGAATATCTTTATAAAGGCGATTATGACGCTCTTTCACCAAAATATTTTTTTGCACTGGACTGTGGTGACAAGGAAAGGCTGGGAGCGGCGGCTAAGGTTTTTGATAGGGCTGATATTACCTATAATATTGATCACCATATCAGCAACACTCTGTTTGCCGACTTTAATATAGTTAATCCGAAGGCGTCATCAGCTTCTGAAGTGGTTTATGAAGTTATTAAGGATAAGTGTGACATTACTTCGGACATTGCAGATGCCATATATTCGGGTATTGTTTTTGATACCTCAGGATTTAAACACAATTCAACATCATGCAGAACCCACGAGATAGCGGGCAAACTTGTGGAAATGGGTGTTGATACGGCGTTTATCCACTCAAAAATTTTGTATGAGCATACACTTTCACAGGTAAAAATTATGGGTTGTGCAATTAATAATCTTAAGATAATTGGTGATATTGCTTGTTCAACTCTCACTAAGGCAGAACTTGATGCTTGTGGTGCAAAAAGCGGTGACACCGATGGAATTGTGGAATATTTGCTTAATATAGACGGCGTCGGGGTGTCTGCACTGCTTACCGAAAGAGAAGGCGGCAAGGTCAAAATAAGCCTTCGCTCCAAAAAATGTAATGTAAACAAAGTTGCCGCTTCCTTCGGAGGCGGCGGTCATATATTGGCAGCAGGCGCTTCATCGGCTTTGCCTATCGATAAGACGGCAGAGATGCTTGCAGCCCGCATTGAGGAAGAACAGGCTAATGATGAACAGTAATATTTCCGGTATTATCAATATATATAAGGAAAAGGGATTTACTTCCCACGATGTGGTCAATATAGTGCGGAAAACCCTTGGAAAAATAAAAACGGGGCATACAGGCACCCTTGATCCCGAAGCAGAGGGCGTTTTGCCTGTTTGTGTCGGCAAGGCTACCAAGCTTGCTGATTATATTTCTTCTTCGGTCAAACAGTACAGAGCAGAAATGACTTTGGGGATTACAACAACTACTGAAGACCATACCGGAGAGGTTATAGGCAGGCATGCTGTTCACCTCAGTCATGATGAGGTGATAGAGGCGGCTAAGTCCTTTGTGGGTGAATATTATCAAAAGCCGCCTATGTATTCTGCTGTCAAAGTAAACGGCAAAAAGCTCTATGAGCTTGCCCGTGAGGGCATTGAAATTGAAAGAAAGACAAGACTTATTCATATATATGATATAGAGGATATCACCTTTAAACAGGACAATGTTGTGGAAATGCTTGTTACCTGCTCAAAGGGTACATATATTCGCACTCTTTGCAAGGATATCGGCGAAAAACTTGGCTGCGGAGCACATATGTCAGCGCTTGTACGCACCGCCTCCGGCAGGTTTACGCTTGATAACAGCATAAGACTTGACGCTTTTAAGCAGCTCGTTAAGGAAGGAAGGATTGATGAGATACTCCTTTCTCCGGAGGAGGCGCTTTCCGACTATAAGCGTGTGACCGTATCTAAGGCTGCTGAAAAGTATTTGGCAAATGGCAATAAAATAAGCTTAAACTACTGCGACATAAAGCTGTCAGAGGGTGAACGTGTAACGGTATTTGATGAAGAAAATAAAATTGTTGGGGTATATTTGGTTATGGAGGATTGTATAAAACCACTAACCATGTTAAGGTGATGTTAAGATGATTGTTTACGAAACAGCCGATTTTAAAATTGAAGAGCCTACAGCCGTGACGTTAGGCAATTTTGATGGTATCCATCTTGGACACCAAAAGCTTATCAGCACGGTTAAGGAGTATGCCAGAAGGGATAATTTAAAAAGCGTGGTGTTCTCTTTTTATCCGCATCCCGTTACTGTGTTTAAAACGAAGGAAAACTTCAGTACTATGCTTGATCCGAGGGAAAAGAAGTTTGTGCTGAATAATCTGGGAGTCGACGTTTTGGTACAGTATCCATTTACATTGGATTTTGCTGCTCTTTCCCCCAGAGAGTTTTTTGATATTCTGGTTGAAAAAACCCACTGCAAAGTCCTTGTGGTGGGTGAAAATTATTACTTTGGTAAGGATAAGGCAGGAAATTACAAGACTCTGCAGGCGTTCGGCAAGGAAAAAGGCATACTTGTAATAGCAATACCGCCTATAGAGGTTGGCGGAGAACGTGTTAGCAGCAGCCGTGTAAGGGGACTTATAAGAAATGCCGAGATGGACAAGGTTATTGAACTGTTGGATAAGCCCTATTTTGTAATAGGTAAGGTTGCCGATGGTGAAAAAAGAGGAAGAATGATGGATTTTCCGACCATTAATGTTATAACCTCAAAAGAAAAGCTTCTGCCGCCCAACGGTGTGTATCTTACCAGAGTTGCCCTTGACGGTAAGCTTTATACCAGTATGACAAATGTTGGTGTCTGTCCTACATTTGACGGCCATGAAAGACGTGTTGAGACCCATATCTTTGATTTTAATGAAGTAGTATATGGTATGGATGTTATGATCTGCTTTTATAAATGGCTGAGAGAGGAAAGGGGCTTTGCTTCTGCCAAGGAGCTTAAGGCGCAGCTTGAAAAGGATAGGGCTGCGGCTGTTAAACTAAGTGCAGACATTAAGGATACTGAATATAAATTTAAGTTCAATATATATTAATTCAGAGAGGACTGTTTGTAATGCCTCTGTGCGGAAAAGTATAGTTTTGAAAAGAACTTTGGCTGATATTATATATTTGCCGAAGATATTTACATCAAAAAGATGTATCGTTTGTTTAATATGCTTTTCCCACAGAAGATGACAATTTGCAGTCCTTTACTTTATATGCGTTGTTTTTGTATTGCCAAGACCCGAAATATGATTTATTATATTAATAAGTGTTTTTTTTGAGCGAGTACATATGGATAATTTTACGGAAAAAACTAAAAATATCAATAAATCAATAGATGCAATATATGCGGATATAATCAGTAATGAAAGTGAAAGGACGACCCTTAGCTCTATGCTTAATTCAACTAAGGGAACAAGATTGTTTCTTGTGTTATGCAGGTTTTTAGCCTTGTGTGCTTTTGTGCTGGTTATTTTGGCTGCTTTTATTAAGAGTGGAAGCTTGCTTACCTTGGAATTGCTGCGCTCATACGCTCTTCCCTTTTTAATCCTTGCCCTTATATCCGACAGGTTGCTTAGGAAGTACAGAATTGCAAATGAGCAGTTGGCATTTATCAATAACAGGGGTGAAAAACTTTCTGCGGCTTTGCGCCAACTTAAGGCTGACAGGGATACATTGCTTGACGGAAACGATGTTGTATGCAGAGAATATGTTCCGATTCAAAAGGCTGAACGGTCAAAACACGGCGGGAATACGGTTTTTGCTGTTGTCTTAGTTTTACTGTGCGGTATTTGGGCAAGCGGTATATTCTTTCCTTACGGGTATAACAGAATAAGTACTGCCGAGGGAATAAGTGAAGTGGTTATTAATGACGAAGCTGTTGGAGAAAATGAAGCGGGAGATGTAAGCAATACCACTTCCATCGAGGAATCAACGAATAATGACAAAAAGGCTGTTACATTGCCGGGAGTGTTGAGCGAAGCTGCCATTAGTAATAAAAAAAAGCAATTGGAATTTACTTGGAATTACAACTTTTCCAAATGGACTCAGACTATGGAAATTTCACAGCGCAGTTATGAATATTATAAAAATCGCCGCAGGAGTATGAACAGTATGGATTACAGAGTCTATGTTGAAGATGCCTCAGATGACGCTTTTATCAGTGATTTGGCTGACAGTATGTGTAAAAACGGTTCAGAAAGCGGATACAATGAATTTCAGCAGCTTGAGCTTATGGTAAGCTTTGTTCAAGGTCTTAATTATATGCAGGACATATCACAGGACGGAGATGTGGATGAGTATCCGAAGTATCCTGTCGAAACTCTTTATGATGGTGGCGGAGACTGTGAGGATACGGCTATTTTGCTTGCTTCGCTGCTTAGGGCTAGGGGATATGGCGTTGCCCTTATAAAATTGCCTGATCATATGGCGGTGGGTATTAAGGGCAGTGTTGACAGCGGCGCAGGCTCATATTATGAGCTTGACTCGGAAAGGTATTATTACATAGAAACCACCTCGGAAAATCATCCTATAGGTGAAATTCCGGAAGAGTATAAGGGTGTAGCCGCTGAGGTGCTGGTAATAAATTAATTTAAGGTAATAAATATAAGTTTACGTCATATTATATATTTGATACTGTTAAGCGGAAGGAGATTGATTTTATGATTAAAAAGGGGCTGATCAGACTCATTATTTTTATACATGAGGTGTATATAAGGATGAGGAATAATGAGCTTATAGATATGGCAAATGCCCTGAGTTTTAAGCTTATACTTTCAATCTTTCCGTTTATCATCTTCATCTTGTCATCAGTAGCGGTATTCAATCTGGACGTAAGCAATATAGTTGTTTCATTGACCGATGATGTACCGGAAACGGTAAGGCAAATGTTGCGATTTTTTATTAATGAAACCTTTGATACAAAGCATGTAAGCTTGTTTTCTTCGTCTCTTTTTCTTACTTTATTCAGTGCGTCGTCGGGGTTGTATACCCTTATGAAAGGATTAAATCGGGCTTATGATGCAAGTGAAAGACGAGGTTATATTGTTCAGAGATTTATCAGTCTGCTGCTTGTTATAATTTTTACTCTGCTTATTATTTTGTCCCTGTATGTGTGTATTTTCAGCGATAAGATAAATGAGCTTATCTTCGGGCAAAATACTGGACTGCCCCTTATGGTTATTAACCTTAGAAGTTATCTGATTACGGCGGCGCTGATTTTTGTTATGATAGTAATTATGTATATGCTTGCTTTGGTTGACCGACCAACCGTAAAGCAGCTTATACCGGGCACGATATTTACCATGGCGGCTTGGCTTACGCTTTCAAAGCTGTTCAATATATATGTCAACAATTTTTCAAGGTATTCAAATATATACGGAAGCATAGGAGCGTTATTTATATTTGCATTGTGGCTTAATTTGCTTTCGTACGTTATACTTATAGGAGGACAGATTAACGCAATCTTGATTGACAGGCAGTGGATAAAGGA
>CALWRD010000132.1 GCA_944383875.1 uncultured Clostridia bacterium
GCTTGCCTTAGGTGTACCCATTGCCTACTCCATAGGCATATCCGCCCTTGTGGCAATACTTCAGACTGTTGCCCTTGATATTTCGGTAGTGACGGCGGCACAACGTACCTTTGTGGGTATGAGTAACTTCAGCCTTACGGCGATCCCCTTTTTTATTCTCGCCGGAAATCTTATGAATCAGGGTGGTATAGCAAAACGTCTTGTTGACTTTGTAAACGCCATCCTCGGCAAGCTCCCCGGCTCTCTTCTGGTGACCAATGTAGGTGCAAATGCACTTTTCGGCGCCATTTCCGGCTCAGCCTCCGCAGCCGCCGCAGCAGTGGGCAATATGGTTTCTCAAGGCGAAGAGGAGCTTGGCTATGATAAGGCAGTGTGCGCCTCGGCAAATGCCGCCTCCGCTCCTTCGGGACTGCTGATACCTCCTTCAAATGCCCTGATAACCTATTCCCTTGTATCCGGCGGTACCTCCGTTGCAGCCCTGTTTATAGCCGGCTATGTTCCCGGCATTATCTGGGCTGTATGCTGTATGATAGTTGCTATCCTTATCGCTAAGAAAAAGGGTTATGTGGGCATTAAAGGCAAGTTCAGCTTTAAAACCCTTGGTATAGCTACCCTTAGGGCAATCCCCGCACTTTCCCTTATCATCGTGGTAATAGGGGGTATTGTACTTGGTGTATTTACCGCAACGGAAGGCTCAGCAATAGCCGTGGTCTACGCCTTTATACTTTCCCTTATCTACAGAAACCTGACTTGGGATTCCTTTGTGGGTATTCTGGTGGACAGTGCAAAAATCAGCGGTATGATAGTATTCCTCATCGGCGTATCCAACATCTTAAGCTGGGTAATGGCGTTTACACAGATACCCCAGGCAATAGCCGCAGCTCTTTTGGGGATTACAAGCAATAAGTATGTACTTCTGCTGATTATGAACGTAATTCTTCTTATTGCAGGCACCTTTATGGACGTTACTCCCGCAATACTGATATTTACTCCTCTTTTCCTGCCTATAGCCCAAAGCTTCGGTATGAATCCCGTTCACTTCGGTCTTATGCTTACCTATAATCTCTGTATCGGAAATATAACTCCCCCTGTGGGAAATACTCTCTTTGTGGCAATAAAGGTGGGCAAAACCTCACTGGCAAGGGTTATGCCATATATGCTTATGTTCTACGCCGCTATCCTCTTCGGACTTATGCTGGTGACCTATATTCCTGCCGTAAGCCTTGCTCTGCCTCAGGGAGCAGGACTTTTGAAATAAATAAAGGGTTGTTGCAAACCAGTTTCCTGTTTTGCAACAACCCCGATAAAAATCACTTATTTCTCACAAGGCATGGTATAGCTGTTGTCAAGGGTCTTTTGAAGGATTTGAGAGGCATCCTCCGCTGTCAGTTTTCCGTCGGCGCTTACGTCAAGGACAGTCATATAATCTCCGCCACTTTTCTCGATGCCTGTAACAAAGCTTGCATCAAGAACCTTTTGCAGTACCTCTGCCGCATCGTCTGCGGTTATCTTGCCATCGGCATTGGAATCACCGCATGCAAAGGTGATATATGTAACATCATAGCCATTATTCAGCGCCCACTCTTCGGCGTAGGAACCCGAAAATACCGTTATATTTATCAGATTTGTACAATTTTTAAAGGCATCGTCACTAATCCTCTTTACTGAATAGGGGAGTCTTACACTTGTAAGTGAGGTGCAGCGTGAAAAGGCGAGAAAATCTATGCTGCTTACCTTGCTGGGTATCTCTATTGAGGTCAGAGCGGTACAGTCCATAAATACCTGATGACCTATATCCTTCAAATTTGGAGGCAGAGTTATTTCGCTTAAGCTACGACAATGCGCAAAAGCTCCATACTCTATACTTTCCACACTATGTGGTATGCTTATCCTTGTCAGAGCAGTACAATAACTAAAGGCATGATCTTCTATGGATGTTACACCTTCCGGTATATCTATCTCCGTTATAGCTTTGCAGTTACTGAAGGTCCAGGGCGAAATAGCGGTTACAAACTTTGGCAGCTTTACACTTGTCAGAGATAAGCATCCGGAAAAACAGCCTCCCATTTTTGTTATTCCGTCAGGCAGTATCATACTTGTCAATGAAATACATCCGTCAAAAGCTCTATCCTCGATTTCCGTTACACTTTCCGGAAGAGTTATGCCTGTCAGCTTAGTACAGTTAACAAAGGCATCCTTTCCAATGACAGTCACACCCTCGGGAACGGCATAATTTCCCTCAAGAGTCATAGGACAGCTTATAAGTCTTGCTGCGTCTTTGCTGAACAAAACTCCGTCTATGGACGTGAAGTATGGATTATTTTCCGTCACCCTTATCTCCTTTAAGGAATCACAGTCATAAAATATATTTACTCCTAATTCCGACACCTTTTCCGGTATTTCAATACCGGTCAGTGAGGAGCATCTACGAAAAGCAGCCTCACCTATACCGGTTACGCTTTGAGGTATTGTTACCTCCTTCAGCGAAGTACAGCTGTCAAAAGCGCCGACCGGGATGTAGGTCAGACCATTGGGCAAACTTATCTGCTGTAAAGAAGTACAGCCGCAAAACGCATCAGCCTCCATATCTGTCAAAGTGCTTGGCAATCTTACACTTGTCAGAGAGGAACAGCCTGTAAATATCTCCTGATGAAGTACAGTCGTACCCTCTGATATAACTGCATTTTTCAGTCCTGTGCAATTCCTGAACACACCTGCACCCATATACACAATACCTGCCGGAATGATAATATCTGTCAGGGAGGTACATTCCATAAAAGCTTCTTCTTCTATTATGACCACACTTTCCGGCAGAATAATATTTTTAAGGGTCTGGCAACGGTAAAAAGCTCTCTCATCTATGATCCTTACGTTCTGGGGCATATCCACCCCTTCCAGAGCGTCACAGTTATAAAATGTTTTGCTCGGGATAACCTTTAAAGCACTTGACAGCTTTACATATTTTAAGCTTTTACAGCCACCAAAAACCTCTCTGCCCATTGTTGTCACACTGTCGGGCAGGACAATGTTCTCCAGGGCAACACAACCGGAAAATGCCTCTACATTTATGTCGATTACACTATCGGGAATATCTATATTCATTAGCGAACGGCAGCCATAAAAGGCAAAACTGTCGATTTTATTTATCTCTACCCCATCTATTACCTTCGGTATGATCGCACTTGTTACCGAATTGTCACAGTCGGTTATAACACCCTCACTATTATAATAAATATTACCCCCTTCAACAGCATAAGCAAAATCCTCCTCCGCCATAGGTGTAAGATCAATATCCTTTTCCGAAGCCGTAGCAGAAGAATAGCCTCTGTCATTTTCCACTGTCAACGCTCCCGAAGAGGATAGAACATCTTCATTACTTGATATTGCCTGCGCCCCGGTGACGCTTATTCCCATATTGGGCATTGCAACCGCAGCAGTAAGCATCAGGCATACAAAGCTCCTTTTAAACCTGTTTTTCATATTGTCCCCTCCTTATTCAATAAGTTTTTAATTATTACGAAAATTCAATCCCATATTGATATAAAAACTGCCGACTATATACGTAAAGTCAGCAGTAAAAAATCACTTATTCCTCACAAGGCATGGTATAGCTGTTGTCAAGGGTCTTTTGAAGGATTTGAGAGGCATCCTCCGCTGTCAGTTTTCCGTCGGCGCTTAC
>CALWRD010000133.1 GCA_944383875.1 uncultured Clostridia bacterium
AAGACAAGATTTCCCATTCGAAAGAAGTAAGATTCCTTGAAGACGACGAGGTTGATAGGTTGGAGGTGTAAGCACAGTAATGTGTTAAGCTGACCAATACTAATAAATCGAGGGCTTAACCAAGGAAAAGGATATACGCCGCAAGGTAACGGTTAAAGTTTAAGTTGATGTTTGTTTTCAGTTTTGAAGGTACAGATATAACCTTCGGTGTTCTGTTTAAGCATGCATACCGACATATATGCCGATGTGGCTCAATTGGCAGAGCAGCTGACTTGTAATCAGCAGGTTAACGGTTCGAGTCCGTTCATCGGCTTTCTTTTAGAAAAGTTTTTTCTGAAGAAAAGCTTCTATAGATAATATGGGCGGGTTCCCGAGTGGCCAAAGGGGGCAGACTGTAAATCTGTTAGCTCAGCTTTCGAAGGTTCGAATCCTTCTCCGCCCACCAATTATTATAATAACTTCCGGCTATGCCGTAAGCAATATCGCGGGGTAGAGCAGCCTGGTAGCTCGTCGGGCTCATAACCCGAAGGTCGTTGGTTCAAATCCGGCCCCCGCAACTCTCAAAGTCCTGTAATCAAGCCGATTACGGGACTTTTTCATATTCACGGAATTTCATAAATACCACGTTTTGGGTACACTTTGGGTACACTTTCAAACTAAGCCAGATCCGGAATAAATAGTCACTTCAGACCAGATACGCTTTATCAGCAACTGCTGTAAGCGGACACCTCCTTTTGCGAGTATATTGTGTTTCCGTCCGCCCGAAGATATGTATACAAAATTTCATCCCTGCTTTTTCTCAGATCTGCTGATCAAGTCTGTTATAGGGCATTTCATTTTCCCTGTTATTCCAATAATCAGTCAAATTGGGTACACTATTTCCCTGAAACTGTACCCAATAACACAATCAGGTGCAAAATTTACCCGCCTATATTTTATCTTCCGCTAAACTAAAATCTTATGTAGGTTTAACCTTGTGAGAAAAATCTGTTTTAGATTATAGAATGTATGATATAGCAGGGATTGTGCCTCTATTTTTCTATATTTGCCTTAAAATGGGACAATTCATCATAGATGTGATTATTTTCCTGTGGTCTCCATTTCCGCCAGAATACCATCTATTATACAGTCAAGGTGCAAAGGAGACACCTTGTTTTCAAACAATATATCCAGTATCTTAAGGGCTGTTGCCCTGTTATCCGTTACGCCTGTATATACCTCTGCCTCTCCATGAGTGATGTCAGTACAGATTATGTCAAATACATTATCCCTTTCGATCAAAACGTATTCATAACATAAATACTTGCCCGATTCATCTGTAAGCTCAGCGGTTTTTTTAACTATAATTGACAGCATATTTAATCTCCCCCGGTGTTTCATATATTAAAGGAAATAGATTTCCAAAATTTCTTAATGTCAAAATAATTTTAAAGGAAAAAAATTACAAATATATTATACAATTATTTTGCATATTTATCTACCATAAAAAATCGACAAATATAAAGTTATTTTTACTTAGATAAAGTATACCTGTTTTGAGAAAAATACAGCATAGTCTTAGTAGAATTTATGACAAATACAGAAATAAACTTAATAAAATACCTGAATAACATAAATAAATGCATGTGTGCGTTCTAAACGTTATATAAAGTGATATAAATCTGGCTGAAAAACTGTAAGAGGAATTGAATGGTATATGGATAGTACTTATTATATGGCAGACCTATATCATGTCATTTGCACAGGCTGAAATTTAATCATAATAAAGTATACGAATTATCTTGCAAAATTCAAGTAAAGAATATAGAATATTACAAAGAGTTAAAAGAGAATTATATATAGTCAGGCAATGTAAAAGCAGATGAAAAGGGTTTTATGACTGTATGCGATCTATGAATTGTGACTGATAGAATAAGTGTTATACGGCAAAGGGAATATATAAAATATTAAATCAGGGGTATTTAATATTTTATCCGTGCTTAATTGCTATGGCGTTGTTCTTGGTACTTTTTATATTTTTAATTGGGAGATACTTCTATAACTCTAAGGGAAAAGCAAGTGATCTTTTGGCAGGATATAATGTGTGATCCGAAAAGGAGATAAGAAAATCAATGGAAAAGTAAAAGAGGGGTAAAACCTGATATGTAAAAATAAATCGGAGGTGTAATTGAAATGGAAGTATGGGACGGATATCTGGCAGACGGCTCTCTAGCGGGCAGGGATCTGTATCGTGGTGAGCCTATCCCAGAGGGTTTGCATCACCTTGTATGCGAGATACTGGTAAGGCATATTGACGGGGATTATCTGTTAATGCAAAGATCCTTTGACAAGCCCAACTATGGGGGATGCTATGAGGCTACCGCAGGGGGCTCTGCTCTTAAAGGTGAGGATAAGTTCACCTGTGCCAGGAGGGAATTGCTGGAGGAAACAGGAATTACAGCCAATGAACTTGAAGAAATAGGCTGTTATATCTCAGATAACACAATCTATTATAATTTCCTTTGTGTTACAGATCAGGATAAATTGTCGGTAACCCTCCAGGAGAGAGAAACCATTGCCTATAAATGGCTGAATGAGCTTGAATTTATTGATTTTATCAATTCAGATGATATGATTGATGATCAAAAGGTCAGGTACAACAACTACTTCAAAAAAATGGGATATATAAGGAAATAAGGACTGACAGAGTTCAGATAAGGAGTAGGAAGAATGTCATTTGATTGCAGCTTTAAGAAAGAAAATATGCGGTTCAGATACCGTGCGGCGGCTATTATCGTTGAAAATGGCTATGCCCTGTTTGCAGGCAATGCCATGGAGGACTATTATTATTCCATAGGGGGTGGAGTATATATGGGAGAAACCGCCGAGGATGCGGTGGTAAGGGAGGTCTTTGAGGAAACGGGGGTGCATTACGAAATAGACAGGCTGGCAGTGGTACATGAAAATTTCTTTTATGGTGAAGGTGGCACCCTAGATGGACTGCACTGCCATGAGATCGAGTTTTATTTTCTTATGAAACCAAGAGGAACAAGAGAGTTGAACAGTAATAGCCATGTGTTCGGTGTAAAGGAGGAAATGCACTGGCTGCCGGTGAAGGATCTACATAAATATAAGGCTTTTCCTACATTTTTGCAGGGCTATTTAAGCTCGCCCCATGAGGAAATAGTGCATATAGTGACAAAAGAATCTTGTTTTGGTGTGGATTGAAGCTTTAACATTATTCTGGTACAATATACTTAATGATAAATCGGATTTTTATGAAGGGAACAGAACCCATGGATTCTCTTTTTGTTAAAAAATTTATATTGACTGGAGCTGTATTCAGGAAGACAGCTATCTGCACAGTATTCAATCCCTGAAAGGTGTAAAAGAAATTCCTTTTAATAGCCCGGTAACTTATTTTGCAGGGGAAAACGGTACGGGAAAGTCCACGATATTGGAGGGGCTTGCCGTTGCTTATGGCTTTAACCCTGAGGGAGGCAGCAGAAATTATTCCTTTTTCACCTATGACTTTCATTCGGAGCTCTGAGATGCAATTACTATTGCGCGTGTAATAGGGAAAAATAACTGGGGAAATTTTTTAAGAGAGGAAAGCCTTTATAATGTAGCCACAAAGGAAATGGAGTATGCGGACGGCGGTCATCCATCCATGGGGCTTCATAAAATGTCTCATGGTGAAAGCTTTCTGGCGGTTATGCAAAGCAAATTATCAACGGCAGGGCTATATATCCTTGATGAACCGGAGGCAGCTCTGTCTCCACAAAGACAGCTGACTCTTCTGGTGGAAATGGAAAGGGCTGTAAAAGCAGGGGCACAATTTATTATTGCCAGCCATTCTCCGATCCTCTTAGGCTATCCGGGAGCTGATATTCTGTCCTTTGACAGCGGCAAACTACATTTTATAGAATATGAAGAAACAGAAAGTTATCAGGTAACAGAAATATTTATTAATAACAGAGTGTATTTGTTAAAAAGGCTTCTGGAGATGTAATTGTATATTCAAACCCTCATAAAAATAGGATACATACAACTAAAAAATTGAAAGGGCGTTATAAAAATGATTTCTGCTATTTACGACAGGCGAAGCATACGAAAATTTTCAGATACTCCCATATCCAGACAGGATATTACAGATATTATTGAAAGCGGGACTAAAGCTCCTTCATCTAAAAATCGACAGCCATGGAAATACATTGTCATACAGGGGAAATCAAAAGAGGAAATGTTAAAGGCATTTCGTCAGGGAATAGCAAGAGAAGAAAATGGAAATCCTTTGCTGCCACGGAGCAGACAGCATCTTGCTGCTGCAAAGCATACAGTTGATATAATGGAAAAGGCACCGGTCATAGTTTTTGTCGTAAACCCTCTGGGAAAGGGCGTTCTGGCAGAATTAACCCCGGAAGAACGCATTTATGAGATTTGTAATATTCAATCCTTAAGCGCTTCGATACAAAATATGCTTCTTGCTGCCACCGAAAAAGGGATAGGAAGTCTCTGGATATGTGATATTTATTTTGCATATACTGAGCTGTGCCAATGGCTGAACAGTGAAGGTGAACTTGTTGCAGCTATTGCATTCGGCTATCCCGATGAATTGCCTAAGGAAAGACCACGAAAAAGCGTTGAAGATGTAGTTGAGTGGAGAAGCTGATCTTTCAGCCCCCAAAATGAAGTTGGAGAGATGTATAAAGAGAGATAAAAAGACAATTACATAATACCGCAATTGGAGATGATAATTCCATGAAGCAATTTGGTGTTCAAATGTTAGATAATTCCATTTCATCACAATGGTGGAAAAAGATAATGGAACATTTTGTGAGAGTTGGAGATATATTTGAAATTCGCTGTTGGAGAGAAGAAGTTGCCGAGATCAGGGAAGCTTCCTTATATGGTGTTGCTGTTGAGGATAAATACGAAGTGTCTGTCAGAGGGATAGTAACAGAAGAATTACTTGAAAAATTGCTGACAGAAAACCCCACAGATAAAAGTATATATAACAAAATGACAAAATATTTTACAATTCACGTGGAAAATGATTTATGCGATATTTGGAGCGAGCATTACGGGACGGAGATGGTAATAAGTATCAGGGCCGATGCGGATATAGAATTTTTTGAGCAAGTAATGAGGCAATATTCCGAAAACTTTAGCATCGGGATAAGCTAATGATAATTTCTGATTTTCAGTTTATTCTGGAGTTGAGCTATAGCTGAAAATCTGTGCATCACTAGGTTCAGCTAAGGTAGCTGCGGCTATACCACCTTAAATTACTAGTTGGTATGGTAAAAAAATGAAATTGAGGGAGGTACATAACTATGAGGGATATGATCGGATACTGTGGACTGGATTGTGAAAAATGTGATGCTTATCTGGCAACCATTAATGATGATCAGGCATTGCGGGAAAAGACAGCGAAATTATGGGCAGAACTAAATAATGCTCCCATTCTGCCGGAGAATATCAACTGCCTGGGATGCCGTGCTGAGGGTGTAAAAACTGTGTTCTGTGACAGCCTCTGTGATATCCGGAAGTGTGCCCTGAAAAGGGGTGTGGAAACCTGCGGGAGCTGTAAGGATATGGAAAAATGTCAGACCCTTGCGGAGATTACCTTAAATAACCCGGATGCTCTGAAAAATCTGAAGGAATAGAATAATTCAACCATCAGTTGAATTATGCCCGCAAATTCAATTCCGTGGTTATTGTAAAGGCATTTAAGGCTATGCTATGATAAAATAAAAAACGGAGGAGTTTTAAATGCTTGACGGTGCTAAAATCGGCAGTTTTATAATGCAAAAACGTAAAAACCTTGGACTGACCCAGCAACAGCTTGCTGATAAGCTGAATGTTTCCTTTCAGGCAATATCAAAATGGGAGACAGGGGATTCACTTAGATAAAGATACCACACCATTCCCACGCTGACTTTTGCTCAACCGATACAGCCGGAGGGCTGGATAACAAGAAAAGGCGGTATGCGCCCCGTAGAGGGGTAGCGTACCGCCTT
>CALWRD010000134.1 GCA_944383875.1 uncultured Clostridia bacterium
GAACAAAGGCGGCAGAGCTTATCTGCGAGGGTACCTTTGGCTGTATGGTGGGCGTAAGAAACAATGAGGTTGTGCCTGTGCCTCTTTCGGAAGTTGCCGGTAAGCTTAAGACTGTGCCCCTTGATAATGAAATTATAGCTTCCGCACGCAGCATAGGTGTAAGTTTCGGTGATTGATTTAAGTTTTGAATAATGTATTTTTGTGTAACTTTATGTAGATTTTATGTAGATTTTACAAAACTCTGCTTTTGGTTTTGCGGAAATATGAGATAATGTCATTTGAGGGAGTGAAACGAATGAATAAAAAAAGTACTGCCGTAATTGAAATAGCTTCAAATGAGCTGAGACTTAAGGTTGCGGAAAAAAAGGGTGAAGGCGTCAAAATAATAGACGCACTCAGCTATCCCCTCAGTCTCGGACGTGATACTTTCCACTATGGAAAGATCAGCTTTGAAAGCATCTGCAAAACAGCAGATATAATTAACGGTTTTTTGCAGGTTACAAAGGAATACGGTGTGGATGATATAGCCACCATTGCTACCACTGCCGTAAGAGAGGCAACCAATAAGGAATATGTCCTTGACCAGATTAAGATAAAAACCGGTCTGGACATTACCGTTGCCGATGATAGTCAGGAAAAGAATTTCATTAATGCTCTGATGCTTAATGTACTTCCTCAGGAATATACACAGTCTGCTGTGGTGGTGCATTTAGGCTCAGGTAATATCAGTGTATCACTTTTGGAAAACTCATATCTTACGTATACACAGAGCATTAAAATAGGCGGTTTGCGACTCAGTGAAATGTTTGAGGCAGTGGGTATTGAAAAGTATTCATCTGTGGTAAAGGAATACTTAAAGTCGTTTATAGATGCAATTCAGGCGTTTTTGCCAAAACATATTACAAGCGTTATTCTTACAGGTTACGATGTTGAGCTGATGGTTCAGCTGTGTGGCGGCAAACGTATCGGCGGCTTGTATGAAATAAGCAAGGAGGACTTTAGCTCTTTATATAAACAGACTAAGGAAAAAAGTCCTCAGGAACTTGCGGAAAGTCTTGATTTTGATGTAAACAAGCAGGAAACCCTTTATCCTGCGCTTGTTATTTACAATCGTATTCTTAAATATGCAGAAACAAACAAGCTGGTGGCACTGCCTATAACTGCGGGTGATGAAATCCTTGTTGAGCAGCTCAACCCCGAAAGAGCACGTCAGATCAAAAAGCACTATGAAACCTGTGCCATTACGGCGGCTTGGAAGATAGCACGCAGGTTTGATATGGATATTGAGCACTTGGAACGCATTGAAAGCTGCTCACTTAAGATGTTTGACAGGCTTAAAAAGGTGCACGGACTTGATAAGCGTGAACGTTTTTTACTGAGAATGGCTGTTATTTTGCACAATGTGGGTAAGTTTATCAATCCTAAGGCACACTATATACATTCCTATAATATAATTAACGGACTTGATATAGCCGGTATAAGTGAAAATGAAAAAAGGATTATAGCCACCATTGCACTCTTTCACGGTTCGATAACGCCGGATATGAAATATAGTGAGTACAGAGAACTTAGTCCGGAGGATAGGGTTCTTGTATCAAAACTCTGTGCCATATTAAGGCTTGCTGTTGCCGTCAACAGCGGACACAGCGGCAAGTTCGACGATATGACTGTTAAACTTAGGGGCAATGAGATGATAGTGACGCTTACTACCTTTAAGGATATTGAGCTTGAAAAATGGACATTTAACTCAAAAAATGAATTCTTCACCGATGTATATGGTATTAAAGCGGTACTTACCAAAAGGAGTGTGTTATAATGGCTGATTTAATGGACAGCAGCTTATATATAAACAGGGAGCTTAGTTGGCTCGAATTTAATGAAAGAGTGCTTGAGGAGGCTTTTGATAAAACCAATCCTATTTTAGAGCGTTTTAATTTCCTTGCAATTACCGCTTCAAATATGGATGAGTTTTTTATGGTAAGAGTTGCGGGACTGATGGAGCAGGTATATGCCGGAAGGACAAGAAAGGATATAGCGGGTCTTACTCCTATGGAGCAGCTTAAGCGTATCTCGGAAAGAGTACATGAAATGGTTGCAAGGCAGTATAACTGCCTAAGCCGCAGCCTTATTCCTCAGCTTAAGGCTGATAAAATAGTATTTAAGAGCTACAGTGAGCTGAATAATGAGCAGAAGGATTTTGTTAAGCAGTATTTCAATACTACTATTTTCCCTGTGCTTACGCCTATGGCTATTGACAGCAGCCGTCCTTTTCCTCTTGTTGCAAACAAAAGTCTTAATCTTATAGTTGAGCTTGCAGGTGCCGAGGAAAAGTATGCGGTGGTACAGGTGCCATCCGTAGTTAACAGGCTGGTGGAGCTTAACAATACCGAGGACGGACAGAGGGAGTTTATTTTCCTTGAAGATATAATTAAGCATTTTATTGACAAGCTTTTTGAGGGATGCAAAGTTGTATCTGTTTACGCTTTCAGGATTACACGTAATTCTGATTTGGAAATAGATGAGGATGAAAGTCACGACTTGCTTGTGGAGATAGAAGAATCCATTAAGCGCCGTAAGTGGGGTGATCCCGTCAGGCTCGAGGTTGAAAAGGACATCAGTGAATCTGCTTTTGATTTCCTTGAAAGACAGCTTGAGATCAATCCGGAGGATATTTACAAAATAAACGGTACCATTGACCTTACGGTTTATTATGCTGTTGCAGGTATTAAGGGATGTGATGAGCTTCGCAATCAGCCAATGCCCCCCGTTCCCGTAAAGGCATTCCGTGACAGAGATATGTTTGAGGTGATTAAGGAAAAGGACGTGCTTGTACATCATCCTTATGAATCCTTTGACTGCGTTGTAAACTTTGTTAAGCTGGCGGCGGCAGACCCGGACGTGCTTGCAATCAAGCAGACACTTTACAGGGTATCCGGTAATTCACCTATCATTGCCGCACTTATTCAGGCGGCGGAAAACGGTAAGCAGGTTACGGTTTTGCTTGAGCTTAAGGCAAGGTTTGATGAGGAAAATAATATCAACTGGGCAAGAAAGCTTGAAAATGCGGGATGTCACGTTGTTTACGGTCTTGTAGGCTTAAAGACCCACTGCAAGCTCTGTATGGTAGTACGTAAGGAAGAGGATGGTATCCACAGGTATCTCCATCTGGGTACAGGTAACTATAATGATAAGACTGCAAAGCTTTATACTGATATAGGTATGTTTACCGCCAAGGAAAGCTATGGTGCAGATGTATCTAAATTGTTTAATGTACTTACGGGCTATTCTAAATCTACAAATTATATGAAGATAGCTGCAGCCCCTACAGGACTTAGGGAAATGTTTATTAATAACATAAACAACGAAATGAAAAATGCACGTGAGGGTAAGCCTGCCGTCATTAAGGCTAAGATGAATTCCCTTGTGGATGACGGTATAATCAGAGCTCTTTACGAAGCTGCAATGGCGGGAGTAAAAATTGACCTTGTGGTAAGAGGTATATGCTGTCTGCGTCCCGGAGTTGAGGAAGTAAGCGAAAATATACGTGTAACAAGTATAGTCGGAAGATTCCTTGAACACAGCAGAATATATTATTTTGAAAACGGCGGAAAGCCTAAGGTATACCTTTCCAGTGCCGATTGGATGCAGCGTAATCTTGACAGGCGAGTTGAAGTGGCGTTTATTGTAGAAGACGAGGATATTAAAAAAGAAGTCTGCGAAATTATGGATCTTACCCTTGCGGATAATGTGAAGGCAAGACTTATGCAAAGTGACGGTACTTATAAACGTGTTGACAGACGCGGAAAAGAGCCTATACATTCACAGATGCTTTTCTATGATAGAGCTATTGAAAAAAATCGCAGTGAAAAAAAGGAAAAGACAGATATATTTATTCCTATGATCAGTCCTACGGATGAGGAATAAAATAATGTATAAGTAAATAAATCTGATTTTTGGAAGTTCTTTGTCGGAGAGTGTATCCGGCAAAGAACTTTTTATAATATTTAAATCAAAAATGACTTGAGGAACTTAAATAACAATCGGTTTTAACCTGTATAAATTATATCTGCATTTTTATATTGTTTTTTGTTGAATGCAAATATATTAATATGGTATAATTACAAAAACACATCGTGGAGGTGTTATTATGCCAAAGTCAGCAAATCAAAAGCTTAAGCTTTTTTATATTTTAAAATTGTTTAAAGAAAAAACAGATGAAAATCATTATGTCACTATGAATGATATAGTTGAATACCTTGCGGAAAAGGAAATCAGTGCTGAGCGCAAGGCAATTTATCGTGATATTGAAGCGCTTAATGAATTTGGCTATGACATCAAGGGTGAAAAGATAGGCACGGGATACAAGTATCACCTTGCCTCAAGGGAATTTGAACTTTTTGAGCTTAAGCTCCTTGTTGATGCGGTGCAGTCCTCCCGTGCCCTTACGGAGGAAAAGTCAAGGGAGCTGATAAAAAAGCTTGAAGCCTTTACCAGTGATTATAACGCTGCAAAGATACATAAGTCAGTAATAGTTAAAAACCGTGTTAAGACAATAAACGAAAAAGTTTATTATGCCATGGATGCGGTGGATGAGGCAATAAGCAAAAACAAGGCAATAAGGTTTGAATACCGCAGGTGGAGCGTTAAAAAGGAGCTTGTGCCTAAAAAGAATGCTATTAAGGAAAACATCAGTCCTTGGGCACTTATATGGGACAGTGACAATTACTATATGCTGGGATATGACCCTGCCGCACAGGGCTTTAAGCATTATCGCCTTGATAAAATGTTCAACGTTACCATTGAGTCGGAACGGGACAGGGAAGGCAGAGAGCCTTTTGAACGTATTGATCTGGCGGCATATTCAAACGAGCATTTCAGTATGTACGGCGGTGAAATATGCACAGTTAAGCTGGAGTGCAAAAATACCACAGCTAACTTTATTATAGATAAGTTCGGTACAGATATCAGCCTTGTACCCAAGGATGATGAATGGTTTACCGTTAATGTGGATGTTGTGCCCAGCAAGATGTTCTATGGCTGGGTGTTCAGCTTTGGTGAAGATATCAGGATAATATCTCCCAAGAGTGTACGCAAGGAGATGAGGGAAAGGCTTAAGCCTGTGGCTAAACTGTATAAGTCTGACAATTAACCCGTTAAATAAAAAGCTTGAATTAATGTTTCGGGACAAAATAAAAAGGGGCACAGCTGATGGAGTTTTAAGCTGTGCCGATTTTTTAGTGATGATAGTCTTTCATATTTTCTTTGTATTTTTCTCCGATTTTGAGGTATCTTGAATAGGTTTTTTCCCGGAGGCTGCCATCGTGATGAAGCTGTTCAAGTATTGACATATATTCATTAAGCGCCTTATGTGCAAGGTCCTTGTAGTTGTTTTCAAGATTAATCTTAAGTTCGTCAAGTTTATTATTCAATATAAGTTTGTATTTTCTTTCAAACACAGCAAAGACCTCCTTATTATATTATTTATTATTTACAGGAATTGCACCAATAGCCTCGTTAATCAAGTCTATGGTATCCTCTTTTGAGTATACCATATTGGAATCAACACTGTCCATAATAAAGTTTTTAAAATAACTGCCAATGGTGGATTCTTTTATGGTTAAGTACTTAAGAGGCATCTTTTTATCGTTAAAAACCGTAAATTGAACACAGCTTTCATCCTGTATTATCAGTGAAAGACAGTCCGATATTTCAAGATTGGTTGGATTTACCGCTCTTATCAAGTGTTCATTGCTGTCGTCAAGGGTGGTATTAAGTAATTGAGTGAGCAGAAATTGCCTTTCCTCAATTGTACATGGTCTTGAGTAAGCAGTGGGAAATTCATTTATTACACCTGTTTGTGCAAATTCTTTTAAGCTGTTTTTATTAAACAGCTGAATGCTTCTTGTTATGTTGTCCAGCTGCATTTTTCTTATATTAAGTATTTTTATCAATTCATTCCTTTGCGCATTTGGTATTTGTGCCGGCACTATTGAATCAATCATTTCTTCGGTAAAGTAAAACGCCAGGCAAGGCTCATATTCAATGCAGCAGTGCATATCTGTTTCAGGCTGATTTTCCACTACAGTGTTTACAATGCTTATTATGTCGGAGGAAGAATTGAGGAGTTTCCTGTATCCCGCAAGTTTTCCTTCACAACGGGTGATTAAGTTTTTAACTACCGCGGCATCATTTATTACAAGTGCTTCGTCCGCAGATGCATTCAGCCATATGACAGCGTCACTGAGAGCGATAAAGTATGGATATGGCGTTAAATAGCTGTCATCTATAGGCTTATTAATATAAGTATAATAAAAGTTATAGTTGTTGTTCATTGATAAAGCTATAGGCAGTATGTTTTTAAGCACGCTCAGATTGTAAAATTCATCATCGTTTTCTTTACTGCTTATTATGTCTATTATGAAATTAATGTTAATATCTGTGCTGTATAGTTTTACAACGTTGTCAATATAGTTTTTTAATGCAGGGCTGTTTCCGGGCATATATACAAATGCACGTGAATTACGCTTGTGCATTTCCTCTATTAACAATAGGTTGATGATATGATGTGCGGAGTCCCCTTTATATATAACAGCAAGCTCTGAATTGTTAAGCTGACTGTGACCGGGCAGAGAAAGCTTATCATTCAGTATGGTAAAAGATATTTCGGAAAAGCTGTTAATCATATTTAATATGTATAAATTGGCATTATACCTTTTTTCACCAAGAGAGAGTCGGTTGTATTTATTGGTTAACTCATGCTTTAAGCTAAGAGAAGCCGGCAAATTATCTATTATGGTATAAAAATACTTTGGTTTTAGTTTCCTTTCCATATGCAGCAGCTTGTGCATGGTGCTTTTGTTTATTTTGGTTTGTTTAGCAAATGAATACAAGGATATATTGTTTTCTTGCAATATCATTAGTATTTTATTTATTATATATTCCATTTTTATATCTCCATAGTATTGTTAATTGCGTATATTATACAATAAAATTGTTTATTTTTCAATATTAACTTGTTGCCTCGGATAAATAAAAATTTTAAATTGTGCTGCTTTAAATGTTTAGCCTTATTGTACAATAAAATTGCTGTGAGCATATTGGATAATTATATTGTATAATTATATAATTATCCGCCGTGTTTTTATGCTAATAAATAATGATAAACTTTTGTTGTTTTAAAGTGATGTTTAGTATTGCAGGAAACATAAATTGAAAAAGAGAAAATAACAAAGCTTAAAAGCTTATAGATTACTTTCTCTTTTTGAAATGATTTTTATATATTTTTATATCCGGTATCTTCAAGCAGGTTATCGCCTGCTGCCGCTGAGGTGGCAAGGAAGTCACATCTTTCATTACCGGGATTATCGGCGTGTCCCTTTACCCAGATAAATTCAACTTTATGTATTTGCAGCAAGGGAAGCAATTCCTTCCAAAGGTCAACATTCAGGGCAGTTTTTTTGTCTGACTTAATCCAATTTTTTTTCTGCCAGCTGTACACCCATCCCTTTGTTATTGAATCAATTACGTATTTTGAGTCACTGTATAATTTAACCTCACAGGGCTCTTTCAGTGCCTTAAGTGCGGTTATCACTGCCATAAGTTCCATTCGGTTGTTGGTAGTTTGTCTGTATCCGGCTGAAATTTCCTTACGGTGCTTACCGTATATCAATATGATGCCGTAGCCTCCGTTACCAGGATTGCCCGAACAAGCACCATCAGTATATATTGTTAAACTCTTCATCATAAATTCCTCGTTTTAAATCTGTATAGACAACAGGTTAAAGCAAGATATGCAAATTGTTTTGCCTGCCATAACCGGAGTGAATGTGTGTGACAGCATATGCTTCACATAACTGCGTTGAATTATTATACTATAAATAAACGGATATATCAATATATTTTATTTATCACAGCGATAAATTATGTGAAGTGAGGAGGGGCTGTTGTACCTGAACAAATTTGATATATCGGCATTTGTTTGGCTGTACAACTTGTAATTTTAACTTAAATATAGTATTATTAAGCATAGTTACTTTCTGCAAAAAAGATTTACACCTATTATTCCGCCCAATCCTCCGGAGCCTATGCCAAGCAGCAGGCAAACAAGAGTTTTACTGCCAAGTGTATATCCCGGTATCAGAAACAGCCCTGCCGCAACCATAACGGCAACATAGAGGACTCCTGTGACAACGCCCCATACAAGTCCACGCTGCCTTGCAGATGACGCACTCTTTATACCCCCTGCCACCAGCGACATT
>CALWRD010000135.1 GCA_944383875.1 uncultured Clostridia bacterium
TTTTTAAGTATATTTATGGCTTTAATTGCATCTATGTGCCCCTTTAAAGGAATAATAGCTCCAAACATACTCAAAATTGGAATGTCATTCAGTTTAGTATTATACTTTTGTGTTTTAAATGACGATGTGTCAACCCCATCATAAATTATCTTGATTTTATTTTCAGGAAGATATTTTGAAAACTCCATTTTTATACATTTTGAAACCGCAATACAGTACTTTCCTTCGGATATTAACTTGTATGCTTTTTCCCTATTAACAAATTTAGGCATAAATTTATTAATTTCTGCAAACTCTCTTAAATGCCAAATAACCGGAATTCCAAGTTTTTTTGCCGCCCTTGCACCGCAAGGATTGTAAATAGAGTTAATGTGCACAATATCAATATTCTCTTTTTTTATTAAATTATACATTTTTATTTCTGCAACAGCATTTATCATGGATTTAATGCACCATTTTAATTTATCTTTAATCGTTATTTTTTCTCTTCCAATTAGAAGCCAATCATACGATTTAATTACAACATATGAAATATTATTGTTTACTAAATGCTGTTCTGTTGTCCCTCTACCTTTGAGAACTACTAAAGGTTCGACACCCATTTCTTTCAATTTATTTATAAGTGGCAATAGGCACAAGATTGCTCCGCCGCTATATCTTGAACTTGTTGTAAAAAAAAGAACTTTCAAATTAATCACCTAATCACAGACTACAGTATATCCATTTGTTCGATTTGCATTTTCCGGGTTATCAATAATATTTTATATTTTAAGTCATCTATTAAATTCAACGCTTTAACGTTTAACTTATCAAACATCAATAAATAATCGCTCTTTATAGGTCAATGGGCAACACCATATCATTACCCATTGTTAAATCCATTTCTTCTGGATGAAACTCCACAAATCCCGATCCCGGACTCAATGTAATTTCACCACAATAGAGTCTATCTTCTATAGAATAAAAATCAACACGCAAAAATATAGTATTTTCAGCAAGTCTTGCAGCAAGTTCTAGCATCAGCTCTAATTTTTTTGGTTTTAAAATCTCTACATCCTTATCGTTAGGTGAAGTTAAATAGGCATCGATAAAATTCCATTCCGTATCATATAAATTTAACTTATGCGAAACATATCTATTATAATCAACTTCAATATACTTGGGCTTCCCATTGAAACAAAACACCTTATAATCCTTTAATTCCCAGCCCGACTCATCTGTCATGTATTGCTCACAGACTATTCTTGGCTTTACATCTTTATACGGCCACTCTCTTCCAGACCAATAAAAATTAGTTTTTAGTCTTTTGTTCAGCCTTTTTTTTACTTCTCCTTGATTCAGTTTGCTTTTATCTGTACACACTATAATTCCACCAGAGTCATGTGTACACTTTAACACGAATTGGTTAGGCAATTTATCAAAATCAATTTCATTAGTAGAGTTATAAACACCTAGCAAAGGAATAAGATACTCCTCACCAATTTTATCTGCAATTATTTTTCGAACTTCGTATTTGTCCACCCATTTTGTGTATTCGGGATTTCTGTCATTGATTTTTAGCCATTGTATTTTTTCATTAAAGGTTTTAGGATGTTCTAAATTAAGCTCCTTTTTAAACTTTAATTTATACTGCATTTTCAAGTATTTTGCATCATCCATATTTTTTAAAAACCCTTTATATGCAAAGTGTGTAATAATTTTATATGGTTTTTTTATCAAAGTTTTTAATTGCTTATACATTTCAATCTCTCCAACTTATAGACTATGAATATACTTTTCTATTCTTGATACAGCTTCATTAATTTCTTTAATATCCCTAGTAAAGGCAATCCTTACATAGCCTTCACCGGCTTGTCCATAAGTAATTCCTGGAACTACTGCAACTTGCTGCTTATCTAATAAATCATAAGCAAATTCTTCAGAATTAAGTCCTGTTTTTTTAATATTAACAAAAGCATAAAAGGTTCCCTTAGGTTTTTTACAACTCAACATATCAATGCCATTAATCCCCTCTACCAATGCATTTCTTCTAATTTCAAATTGTTGTGCCATATATTTTGTATACTCTTGCGTTCCATTCAAAGCTTCTATTCCCGCAAATTGAGAAAACATAGGTGAACAAGAGCATACATTTTCCTGCATAAATGTCATTTTTGCTATCAATTCCGATACAGAAGCACAATACCCTATTCTCCATCCTGTCATCGAATAAGTTTTAGAGAAACTATTAATTAAAACCGTCCGTTCTTTCATATTATCTATTTCAACAATGCTTTCAAACTTATAATCATCATAGACCAGCGACTTATAAACTTCGTCTGCAATTACAACTAAATCATATTTTTTTGCAATATATGCAATACCCTCTAGTGCTTCTCGATTTAAAATTTGACCAGTTGGATTATTTGGCGTATTAATTATTATAGCTCGCGTTTTATTGGTAACTGCCTTTTCAATGCCTTCTACCTTGAGTGCAAAATCGTCATTTTCATAGGAATCGACAATCACTGGTATACCTCCAGACATTTCCACCTGTTGAGCATAATTAACCCAATACGGTGCTGGTATTATAACTTCTTCGCCTGGATTAACAATACATTTTATAGAGAGATATAATGCTCCCATGGCCCCTACCGTTACAATTACTTCGTTTTCGTAATTATATTTCACTCCTGTTTCTCGATAAATTGTATCTGATATAACCCTCCTTAACTCAGGCAAACCAGAATTTGCAGTATACTTTGTTTTTCCGTTTTTTATTGCATTAACCCCTGCTTCACTGACATTTGGAGCTGTAAAAAAATCCGGATCTCCCAACGTTAAGTCGATAACATCATTATATTCCTTTGCCTTGTTAAATAAGGCTCTAGTTAAGGAGGGATTCATCTTTTCCGTTACTTTCGATAATTTCATTATACTACCCCGCTCTCATTACATTGATTTTATATATAGACCAAAACACAACTTATATTTACATCCATAACCTTTAACAAATAAATTTTTCATACACTCTCAACACAAATTGTTCCCATTCCTTAATTACATTTTCCATAGAAAAGTTTTGATAAATCTTGTTTGCGTTAAAACTTAATTTTTCAGCTAACTCATTGTTTGAGAGCACTTCATCTATAGCTCTTGCCATTTCGTCACTATCATTAACATGTACAATAATCCCATTTTGATAATTATCAATAATCTCTCTTGGCCCCCCCACCGGACAATCTGTTGAAATACATGGTAAACCTAATGACATGGCTTCAAGAAGTGCATTTGGCATGCCTTCAAAGTCTGATGAAAGAACAAACAATGAACTTTCATATATTTTATCTTTTATATTGTCAACTCTTCCAGGCAGAATAACTCTTTCACGCAATCCAAGCTTATTAATATGGGCATATAACGCATCTTTCAACGGACCATCACCATATATTATTAACTTATAATCAGAATATTTGTGAACAATCTTACTAAAGGCATCTATAAGTAATGCATGGTTTTTCTGATCTGACAATCTGCCTGCAGTAATGATTTCTTTTTTTCTTACACCCATATATGGTTTTACATTAAATTCATCACTCAGAGGATTTTTTAGAATTTCTATTTTACTTGTATCTTTAATTTTATAGTAATCTTTCGCAGCAACCGTTTGAAATGCACACCCATCAGCGCACGGAAATAACAAATCATTCAGCCTTCCAAACAAACCCTTCCTTGCATTCGGATCTGCTCTTTCGCAAACTACAACCGGAATACCTTTTATAAGAAATAATCTACAAAAAGTTGCAATTACATTAGTTTTGCCCAAAAAAGATATAACAATATCAGGACTAAAACTCTTTATATTTTTTATATAAAATTTTACGCCTTTAAAGATATTATTTTTTCCTTTACGACCGACCGCATCAGCTCCAACAAATTCCACTTCTTGAACTAATTTATAGTCTGTTATTGCTTTTTTCATAACAACAATTCTTACCTGATGTCCGCATTTAACAAATCCATTAGCTAAATTCGCCATTACGCGCTCCGCACCACCGGTTTGTAAACCTGTAATTAGAAACATTATCTTTAATTTATTAGTACTAATCATAATTATTGCTTCCTTTTAATAACCATTATTTCTTCCTGGCCAACTTTATCATTTCTTCAGTATTTTCTCCAAAAAAACCTTTTCCGTTCGCCATTTGCGGAAACCAAATCGTTTGCGACATTAAGTTTGCTTCAACTAATACAATTTTGTTATTATTGTCAATCATAAAATCCCACGAAACAAATTTTAGCATTGGCACTTTACCATGTAATCTTTTAGCTGCCTCTATCATCTCTTTTATATACGGTACCCTGTAACCTTTAAATTGTATACCACTGTCAGGATGCACCGTATATCGCTTTTGGTATTCCGTATATGCCTCATCATACAATTCACCCTCCTCTGATACACCTATAAACATTCCTCCCGCATGAGCATTGTCAACAAAATTTCCTCCCGATCCAATCCTCATCGTCAACGGTCCAACGTGTATCTCCCCATTCAGTATGTACGAAACCACTCTTATTGTGTTTATGGAACTTTCGTGCAATTTTGCATAATCCTTATGAGCCACAAGTTTTTCTTGAACAACAATATTATCACCCATTTCCTTTATTATACTTTCAATAGGTTTATTTGTTATTTCATCAATTCCGTTCTTAAAATTACAAAGCTTCACTCCTCGACCGCTACTACTTTCAACTGTAATCTTAATTATAACCTCCCCAATGTTTTTTAAATTTTCAATAGCCCGATCTTGCGATATAACAGATCGATTTTTATCTAACCAAACCCCTCCGCATAATGCCACAATAGTTCTTGGGATTTTAACTAGGCTATCATTGAATACTATTTCAAGGAGATTTTTATCAGAAATCACATTTGCATACTTCATGTTGTTATATCTTGGCTCAAGTTTTAAAGAAAAAATATACTCTGGGAAATAATTAACATCAAATTTTCCTGTATAACTCTGATACAACCTATGCCATAGATAAGGTATTTTTCGACCATAATTTTTTTCCCAAAATTTATCAATCTGTTGCTTTTGATCCTTTGTAAGTTTGATACCTTTATATATATTTCTTTTTTGATATATGTTTTTCATTTCATGTATCCAAATAAACATATACCAGAGTAAAGATATTATTTTTTCAAAAAAATCGTCAAACCACTTGTAAATTCTCATTTCGTCTAATTCCTTTTTATTCACTTGTTTTATAATCCAAAAGCAACTTTTTCTTGAACCAATCGCTAGTCTAAAAAAACAACAAACCTGCCTCATTTCGCAAATGCCATCAAAAAACATCAATTACAAACTAAAATTACCTTAACGTTAAAACAAAGACCCGCAATTGTTTTAGCACAACTATATCTGTGTCATGTCATATGTTTTCAAGGTACATTTTATTATATATATTTATCATTGTGGCAACTTAAGCCAGTCGCCAAATATTTTGTCCCATTTGTCCGGTTGAAACGGCATAAACCCACTAAAATGATAAAATGTCAGTTCACCAAAATAAAGTTTTCCATCTACCTCATAAAAATCTACTCTCACATGAGGAAACCCCTTAGAGAGTTTCTTTGAGAACTCTATCATCTGCGTAAAGGTTGTAGGTTTATAAATTTTTCCTCCTGCATTAGGATATTTTTGCTTAATATCTAGATGCTTGAAATCCAAATCAAAATAGTCAAATTTAACATTACCCGACGCCCTATCAGAAGCAATAAACATCGCCTTAGGATTGCCATCGAAACAAAAAAATTTATAGTCTCTAAGCTCTCCATTAACATGATCCTCCATGTATTTTTCAGCAATAATACGCGGCTTTACATTTTTATACGGCATTTCCCTTCCAATATAGTAAAAATTTTGTGCTAGTGCATTCTCAATTTTACTTCTTGCTTCCAATCGGTTAAATTTGTCCTTATCTTTAACAATCACTAATCCTTCGGAATCATGAGTACACTTTAGCACAAATTGATTTGGAAGGTCATCAAAATCTATATCATCAAAATATTCCCATACTCCAAGAGTTGGAATAATATGTTTAGCTCCTATAATTTTAGCAACATATTCCTTTACCTCATATTTATCAACCAATTTAGTATAAAGGGGGTTTCGATCATGAAGTTTTAACCAGTTCAATTTTTCATTGTATGTTGTCGGATTATGCAAATTACACAATTTTTTAAAATGAGCAAAATAATTTAATTGAATATATGCTTCATCAGGAAGAAAACGTAATGCATATCTAATTTTTTTAAACATTTTACTACTGCTCATACTTCCAATTCTCCCCAATAAACTTATCTATCATATTAACAATAGCCATCGGATTCTTATTTTCCCACGGCTGTAGTCCATCTGTACCATCATAAATCTTTTTAAAACATTCACCTAGATCGTCAAGCTCCAAATCCGGCATTAGTACATAATTATTACTGCTAAAAGCCTCGTTATTTTGTATCTGATGATCATTAATATGCTCACCATATTTTTCAAGACGAGTCACCGCTATAACTTTTTTTCCGGCATTCAAAGCTTTCATAATGGATCCCGAAGCACCATGTGAAACAACAATATTCGCCTCATTTATTTTCTCTGCAAATTCATCCGGAGATATAAAATCTTTATACTCATAATGCCTTGGTTTATACGTGGAAGTGCCTATCTGAGCAAACATCGACTCTGTAAGAACTCCCTCCTCATATAGCTTGTCTAATTTCTCAAACAAGCGATCAAACGGATAATTCCTCGAACCAACTGTCACAAAAATCAATATAAGCAACCCCCGTATACAGCCTTTTTATAATATTTCTTTTGGGTTTCCCACTGTACAATAAATAAATCAGTATGTTTTTCCATAAGTTTGCCAGCAACTGTAGGCATATTGGCACGCCCAAATGTTTCAATAAACACAAACTTTTTATGTGTAATAATTGAGAGCAGATAAAACGGATAAGCTACCATGGTACCTGTTGTAATTACAAAATCCGGTTTTTCTTTAAGCCATATTTTCAATGTTCTTATACTATTTACAAACATTTTAAAAGGCATGAGCTTGTCTTTTAAATCGGTTTGCATCATAAAGTAATCTGCATTCTCGTCAAATTTAGTCCTTTCTGTAACCAGAAATCCATCATATTTATCGATAAGAGGTTTTAATTTCTGTAGCTGTTCCCAATGTCCTCCGGAGGATGAGACAAGGCATAGCTTAGGTACTGTGTGTTTGGACCTCATTTTATTATCTCCAATCTATCTATTATGATTTATAATCATATCATTCCTTCTGTAGAAACGAATTTTCTTTTAACATTCTCATAGCTTTCAATATCACCTATGTCATATCTCCGACCGGGCATAACATAAGCATACATTGGTGTGTGTGTACTAAGCCAGGCAGCAAAACTACCCGGAGCATCGTATCCACATTCATTATCTAAGGCTTCTTGAATTTTCCTTATATCGTGAGCTTTATAACAATAAAAAGGAGGTACCGCCAAATTACCCTTTGGAATTTGAGGTTTTTCCTCAAAGGATGTAATTAAACCGTTGTCATCTACTGTAATAATTGCTGTTTTCTGTCGTTTCTTCAAGTCATTTTCTTCATGACACATGACACAGGAAGTTCCCTTATTTTCCGAAAACCTGACAAAATCAGAAAGACTAAAGTCCAAGACATTATCTCCAGCCATAACCAGCAAGTCATCAGACAAACTCAATGTATCTATGGCAAGCTGTATGTCCTTAACGGCACCCAATCTTGTCTCATTAGTAGTTGTTCCATCATCTATTACTGTTATTTCATAATTTCTGGATTTATGCTTATTTAGTTTCCAATCTTCGAAGTGATGTATCATTTTATGATTAGAAACAACAATAAACTCATCAATATCTGTATTTTCCACCAGATCATCAACAAGCCAATCTAAAATAGACTTTTCACCTATTTTGAGGAGAGGCTTTGGAAAATTTTCAGTCAGCGGGTATAGTCTTGTGGCGTATCCAGCCGCTAAAATCAAACACTTCATTTATGTACCCCCGTAAATTATTTTTTACAGTTCTACTCCATCTGCACTTTCGCACAAGTGAAAGGAGTATTTGCCCTCCAGTATAGGAAAGGCCTTCAGATATTTTGTACCTACATTTGCTGCGATATCCTCTGCCTTATCGGGATCGATAAGTGCCATACAACAGCCTTTGAAACCTGCACCGGAGAATCGACCACCATAAATTCCATCAGTTTCATACATGATCTCATAGAGAGTTTTCAGTTCATCGCAGCCACATTCATAGTTGCAAATCGAAGATCTGCCGCTTTCGAATACTAATTGACCGTATCCCTCAAGATCTCCTTTACGCCACAATTCAGCACCGTTTTCAGCTCTGGAAAATTCACTGTAGTAATGTTCCGCACGTTTACACCACAATTCGGGTAAACGATTTTTATATGCTTCGAAAATCTCAAAAGGAACATCCCTTAGCCTTGTATTGGAAAATGTATCGTAGTCCATGCCGGCATATCCCATCAAAGCATAGGCAGCAGCTTTACACTCGTCCTGACGCAGATTATATTTAGAATTTTTCAAAGAACGTTCCAGACCAGAAAAAAATATTGCAATTTTATAAGGTCTCATTTTCTCGTTGGTTGGGATCAGCTCATAACTGTCATCCTTTGTATCCAGATACAATAAATGATCTTTCTTAGAAAGAACCTCACAACTCTGATCGAGCTTTCCGCAAGACACTCCAACATATTTATTTTCTGCAGCCTTTGCTGTTAAAATCATTTCCATAGGCTCAAGATGAATGTTGTTTACCTTACATAAAGCTGAAAGAAAACATATAATAACCGCAGCTGATGAAGACAACCCACCAATAGGCAAACTTCCTTCGATAACACCGGACAAACCAACCTTAAGTTGATACTTTTCCCCAAGCATCTTTGCTGCACCACGCAGATGATCAGCCCAATCCCCAACCTTTTCCTCCGGAACTGCTCCCACAAAGAATTGAGCACGCTTAGGAAAATTTAAAGACTGGAGCTCAACAACACCATTCTGCTTAGGATGGTATGCCATATGAATACCCTTATCTATTGCCAAGCCATTTATCTTTCCGTATTGGTGATCAATATGTGCCCCCAGCGGGCTAATACGATAGGGGCAAAAAGATACCCCATATGGATCTTGATGATATAATTCTCTATAAACATCAACACATTTCATCTGTGTATTTCTCCCCTTCGCTTTACATCAGAGCAAACTTATGTAGTCGATCCGTTGCTAAAAACCCAAAACAGACATTTCTAAGCAAGATCTTTACCCAAAACACAACCATTTAAACGAAACCGTCCCAGAACGCTTCCGCAACTCCCAATTCCCTGTCAGCCAACACCCCATATATATCCATAGGTCCAACACCTACGTATTTATTATACGATATCTATGACAAAGTTGCATTTCCGGCTCAAAAACAATCAAAGCCGTTTATCAGAAATGCTTGTACATTACCAAAACTTATATCAATTTTGGTATTGTTCTGCAAAACTTTGCCGAACTTTTAATGTATTTTATCACACTACATTATAAAAGTCAATAAGCCGGGACGCATACACACTACTATGAAGGCATTATTTAACACTAAATATTCATTTGTATCTTTCCAGTTCACTTTATAAAGTCACATATGTCAGATTATGAACAAAAATTTACATATATATTCACAAATCCCAATTATTTTTATATTTTCACTTAATTTCTTTATAGATGATAACATCAGCCTTTTGGGGCTGTCAATGTAAATTATTATCCAATAATGCCGTCAGGCACATTATGGCATAAAAAAGTGCCGTGCTTTCAGTGTATTTGATGTATACTGGGTTTACCTATCAACACAAATCCTCAGCAGGTCTGGGCTGCGAACTGTCTGAGCATATCTCCCCATCTATCCCCGATGGTCTGGGTCATAGGTTCGGGCTTAGTGTTGACCCTATAGAGTTCCATAAGGGCTATGTACTCGCCATTTAGGAATGGCACCAGGAGCTTAGTTGTCAGCTCCGCATCGTAGAGGGCATTATGGAGGCTCTGCCTATCCACGTCGATACAGAAGCGTTCCGCAGCAGCTGTAAGGCTGATTTTTCTGCCCTTCCGGGAGAGTCTTGTAAGGACGCCGTAAACCGCCTGGAAGTCCAGCCAATGTCTCATATTGTCCGGGATCTGGATGCCCTTAAAGGCACACTCCTCCTTGAGCTGCTGAAGATCATTTTCGCTCCATGCGTAGATACGCAGCCTTTCCTCTCCCATCCATTCCGAGAAAGCCTTAAGTACATCCTCCAAGGTTCCTGCATTTACCACCATTTCCGTGGTTATGCCGGTTATTTTTGTAATATGCCTTGGGACCTTGCTATTGAGCTGCGGGCACACAAAGGCATTAAAGCGATCCACCACATTATACTCCTCATCCAGCTTGATTGCCCCGATCTGTATGATCTCATTTTTAGGCAGCAGATGTGCATCCTTCCTCTTGCCGTCCACAGGATTCATCTCAAAGTCAATAATAATATGCCTGTTGTACATAATAATTCCCCTTTCTCTTGTATACGCTCTTTTTCTTATCTTGATTTTATTATAAAATATTAGCTGTACAATAAAAGGGTCTTGTCTATAAATTTTAACCGATGTATACATTTCGTATAGGAAAATATCCGCGGATATGGTATAATCAGATCATATCATTTATCCTGCATTGACGGAGGTTGAATATGGAAAATAATACTAATAATTCAAAGGGCGGATTGATTATCGGCATAATATTTATACTATGGTTTATTGCGTCCATTGGAGGGCTGATATACTGCAACAGCAACGGACTAGAGGCCCTGTCGGTGGGAATTTTCGGGCAATATTTTCTTATATTTGGCATATTCATCATTGCATCAGAAATAAAAAAGAAAAAATTCAACCCCATCATACTGCTGTTTCCCCTGATCGGTATAGGTGCCATTGCAGGAGCCCTGGTCTACCAGTTCGGCAATGAGGAGCAGGTGGAGCGTATGATAAATCTGCTGCCCTGCAGCATACTGCTGATTTTCTTCCTTATCGGAGTAAGGGTGCTTGTATACGCATTTCATATCTCCATTCTCAAGAGGCAGCGGTGTACATATTCCATTGATGCGGTGTGTATCGACATAAAGACCCGTTTCCGCCACAAGGAGGGCAGAAGCTACTGCCCTGTATATATGATAGAGTATCAGGGGAAGGTAATTGAGCTGTGCGATGAGTTATACTCAAACACAAACAAACTGAAGCCTGGGGATACAAAAAGAATTATAATCAATCCCAATGATCCCCAGGACTTTTATGAACCAGGACAGACATTGGTATTGAGCATATTTTCACTGGTCTTTGGGCTGATCTTTACGGGCACACCAATTCTTTTCATATACATGTTTCTGCAAAATATGTGAAACCTTTATGTAGTTCTTAATATAAACCGACAGTCCTCTTGCCATGGGGTAAGGGGATTTTTTAGGCTAACCCGGAATTCCGCCTCTGTGTATGAACCTGTTTCAGTCCCATTTTATTTTTCGCTTTACATATAATCTATAAAAAGAACCTATTTCAGTCCTTTGGAGGTTATAATGGAAAGTCAAAAAATAAAGCAGGATGCGTCCGGCAGCATAGGTAAAAATATCAGAGAGATCCGCCTTGCAAAAGGCATGGGACAAACGGAGCTTGTCAGACAGGTGCAGCTCATGGGAGTGACCCTCACCAGAGAGACCCTTGTGAAAATCGAAAGGGGCATACAGCATATACAGCTCGTACAGCTGAGGGCTATACGTGATGTCCTTGAAACCACATACGATGAACTTCTGAAATAAGGGCGGCATGAACTACACCGCCCTTTATTTATATCATCCTGATTTCTCCATCATATAAATACAAGCTATCATTAAGCCTATCCCTTTCCGCAACAATCCCCCGGTTTATCTCCCGTACCATATCCCTGAACACCTCTGCCCTGCCAAGGCTGACAGGCACAACCATAACCTCATTGACGGAGGCAGGCATAATATAGAAATTGTCCCCAAAGAACTTCCTTATCTCCCCTAGCACATCCTCAAAGACAATGGCAGCAGCCCCCTCAACACCGTACCTATTGCTAAGCACAAGGACAGGCAGCTCACAGCCATTAAACATGTCCTCAGGAGCCCCTGCGGATGTTAATGCGGAATTAAGTGTCCTTACCGCCGGTGGCAGTAGCCGTCTTGTGTTTTTCTTTGCAAGCTCAAACAATTCCTCTGTGGTCAGGTCAAAGTTATTAAGGCTGCTGTTTATAATAGCCCCTGTAAAGCTGTGTTCATTGATGCTGACTATCCACCGGAAAATGAAGGCAAGGTCCAGGAAACGCACATGTGGTACGGTCTTTAACAGCTCCCGATTTTTCTCCGCATTTATCAGCACCAGAACGGTATTATCCCTTATATCATTAAGGGATACAGACCCCTTGCCGACCATATCCAGACCCTCTGTGATTATTCCTCCGGCCCACTTTAGGGTACTGTCCATATTCATACAGCTGCGGTAATAGCTGTACATATCCTTGAAGTATACCACAGGCGAGCTGCCCACATCCCTACTTTTGTCCACAAGGCAGAAGGCGTCAAGGCTTTCGTTTATCTTATTGACCCTCATCAGCTCTACGCTGTAGCTCCGATACTTTTCAGGAACATAGTTCTTTATACCCTCTATCACCCTGCTCTTGCACTCATCATATTTCAGCATAAATATCATCCTCTCCGTAAAAATCCGCCTCGTAAAGCAGCTCCTCAATATCCATAAAGTCATAGCCATTGTCCAGCAGCTCCATGATAAGCTCCTCATCTATCCCTACGAATTTACCATAGTCCACAAGCTCCTGGAGATATTCCTCATTTGCAGACTGATAGCTGCTGCTTTTTCGACCGCCATAGCAGGGATAGCCGTAAAAGCCATAGCTTTGGGAGATAGTGAATTCCGCCCTTGTGATCTCTCCCATTGTGTCGAATTTCAATATTTCACCCTCATTGACCTTTACCTCCTCGTATCTTTTCATGCCCAGCCTTTTCAATGCCTTGCTTAGTATGCTGTCTGTGGAGGCATAGATATAAAATCCCTGGAAGTGTGCGATACACATGGGGTTATCACCCTTCACAATGTACAGCTCATTATCCCTGTTAAGCATTGTAAAGCAAAAAGAGCCCTCAACCTTTTCCGCCATATATTTAATGGTTTCAAAGTTAAGGGCATTTTTACTTTCAATAAGCTGAAGGGCTATGTATGAGTCGGTTTCAATATTCGTTTCCGGCAGTTTTTCCGACTTCCTCAAAGCTATGTCATTGTAAAGCACACCGTTATGGGCAAGGGCAAAGCCCAGCTTTTCAGAATAGAAGGGATGGTTGTTAAAATTTCTCTTTTCACTGCCCTGGGTAGTCCACCTGGTATGACCCATTATCACCGAGGGATTTCCATGCAGCTTAAACCTCATCCTATGGGCAGGGAGGGGTCTTTTATATATCTTCATCTTGCCTTTGTCCATGTAGGCTATACCCGTTGCATCAGTGCCCCTTGCCTCGCACTCCCTTGACAGTACCCTTATTATCCTTTCCTTCTGTTTCTGTGACAGACAGTTACCATAGTCAATCAAACCAAATAAACAACACATATCACTCAGCCTCCCTTTTGTATAAATTTCTTTCCTTAAGAAATGTGATCAGTTCCCTATGTTCTTCATCGTCAAGTCGATTTACAAAGTCCTGCCATGACATCCCCTGGATCTCCTCGTCGGACATAAAAACAGCCACATTGCAGATCTCATTTACAAGCTGCAATGTGGCTATGAATGTATTATATTTAAGAGTCCCACGGAACATACGGAACTCTATTGTGCTGTAGTTCTGAATATTGACGCATCTGTATCTGGAGGGGCTGCCGCTTTTCACATCCTCCATCATATCCTTTGGATTGCCCTTAGCCCCGTACCTTGCCGCCCAACGCTGCATCTGTCCCTCGGTACGTCTTGAAATCCTTAGTATCTCATTCCAGTGCTGCTCCACAAAGTACAGCACCCTGCCAATGGCATCTTCCTGCTGGTCTATGGTATCCCCGAAGGCAGAGCGGTTTACATGGCAGTGAAGTCCGCAGGTGGTAGTCTTGTGACTTCTGTAACCAAGACCCACAAGCCGCTTCATTATATCCTGCCAGGGCATATAGTTTTTGTGATATTCCAGTGTCATGGGGTGGGATACCAGCTCAAAGCCCTCATCCAGACTGCCGTCATGCTTTATGTACAGGTTTTCCTCATGATCCTCATTGGCTATCTCAAGGACCTGCCGGGCATTATCGTCCAGATAACCTCCACTGTCTACCTCCAGCTCAACACCGAAAAACCTGTTGCCGCTGCCATGAAAGATCGGATCCGGCTTGTAACTGTAATCATGTATGCCCCTGTACCGCTGATTGTGCTGATAACAGCTGTAGCAATAGGGAAACTCCTCATAGTCATCCATATAATAGCAATCCTCATTTGCAATTATCCTGCCGCAGTCCTCACAGTGGGAATAGTGATCGTTGTAACACTCCCTGCAGAGGGTATAGTTTGAGTCGCATACAGTTTCCTCCTCTGGCACCCTGCTACCGCAGTGGTCACATATAGCAGTCACCTCATCCAGACAGTCCTCGCAGTAGTATTCTTCATCAAATTCAAAGGTCTCCGATGGCAGCAGATTTTCACCGCAGACGGTACATGTATAAGTTCTTTCTTCCATTTACTTTTCCTCCTTGTACTTTTTAATCAGCTTGTAAAATGTGGTTTTCTTTAAACCCGTTGCTGACATAAATTCCTTGGCTGTAATATTTCCCCTCTCCCAGAGGATGTACAGCTCCTTCCAGTTGTCTGGATAGGCAATAGGAAATCGTCCCAGATGCTTGCCCATTCGTCTTGCCGCTTCAATACCCTCACGTTGCCTTTGCCTTATGGTTATCCTCTCCTGCTCTGCAATAGAGGACAAGACCTCGATAAGGATATTGTTGATCATGTCGAAGATCCACTCCTGTCCCTCCGGCAGCTCAATCAGGGTGGTGGGCAGATCTAGTACCTTAAGCCTAATTCCCTCGCTTCTGAGATACTCCAGCTCGTTTTTAATATCAGTCTTGTTCCTTGACAGCCTGTCCAAGCTTTTCACAACAAGCACATCACCCCTCCGCAGAAGGGTTGACTTTAGTGCCTGATATCCTGCCCGGTCAAGATTTTTACCGCTTGCCTTGTCGGTGATAATCTCCCTCTCGTC
>CALWRD010000136.1 GCA_944383875.1 uncultured Clostridia bacterium
CGTTTACATCGGTGCAGCTCATATAGTCCTCGGTGTATTCCTCAACAGGCATCATATAGGAGCTGTTAAGGGACTTCCTTAGTATGGTAACGCAGTCGTTTGCGGTCAGTATTCCGCTGGCGTCGGCGTCTCCGAGGATATTAATCCATACCCTGCCTGCCTTGTACCTTGTGTAATTATCCACATACACAGCAAAATGCCCGTACATTGGCAGGCTTATGCCTTCAATAAGATTAAAAGAACTGTCCACGGTGCCGTATGCAGTCACCTTGCCGTGTCCCGTGCCAAAGCCCTCGGGAGTGCCGGAATAAAGCATAAGATTGTCATAATAAAGCTCCGCATAACCGTTGCTGCTGTCATATTTAACGGTAATATTATGCCAAATATCATCCTCTATGGACAAGGTATATGTTTCTCCCGATATTGTGCCGGCGTCCGAATCGTAATATCCAAGGGTAACAGTGTCATTGCCTGTGGCGTTTTTCCTTACATGGGCAAGGAATTTTATACCGTCCTCAAGCACAAAGCCCATTGCCTGACAAGCACCTGACGCCTGATCGGAAGGGAACATAAAGTCGCTTGAGAAGTACTCATCCGCTGAAATGCCCTCGGTTTCGGTATAAAATACCTCCTGTTCCACAGGGGCAAGATATTTGTTATCCCCTTCCGTAATGATTTCCGAGCCTGTGCCCGGGGTATAATCGCTGAAATCCTGAAGGCTTAATATCTCTTTATAGTCGTTGTACTTAAACTCCCTTGCTGCGGCAAACATTCTTTTGGCAAACTCCCTTGCCGCATCCTCATCCGAACCATTTGCCTTCAGTTCCTTTGCCTCCGCCAAAAGGTCGTCAATCAGTGCAGCCGAATTTTCATCCAATGCGTAGGAATTAAGCACGCCACCCTCCAGCATATCTATATACTCATCCATCACGGTTCTGTTAAGGCTTAAAAGCTCATCAATAAGCGCCTGTATTTCATCTATATGGGCATGAATATCCTCGTTGGTATAATCCTGACTTGTACTAAACATACCATCTGCACTGTTTACCGCAGCCCTGAGTTCCCTTATATCACTTTCACCGTATTCTCCGCTGTCTATGTAGGACTTGGCAAGCTCCATTATCTCCCTGAGTTCACCTTCATCGGAAGGAATAAGTTCTTCGTATGCCTTTTTCAAAGCATCGTAATCATCCCTCAGCACGGTTTCGTCAGCCCCCTGTTGAAGATCACTTTCCGCCTTGTTATAAGCCTGAGTAAATGCTGCCTCTCCTGCAGGCAGATAATCCGCCTTAGCCGTTGTACCCCTAAGCTCCTCAAGCAAAAGCCTGAGCTGCTCCGTTACATTAAAGCCCAGTCCGGCAATCGTATCATTCAGTCTGTCCGCCTCATCGTCAAGGGCTGTCTGTGTGGTTGCCTCCGCATAAACCTGCTTTGCCTCATTTACGGCAGCGTCAAGCCTTTCAAGTTCCGCCTGTTCATAAAGGCTCCTGTCGAGCTCCAAGGCACTGTTTACAGCTGTGTTAAGCTTTGTTCTGTCAAGGCTGTTGTCCTGTCCCGTAATGCTTTCGGCGTACAGCTCAAGATTGGTATATCCGCTTGGTGAAATTTCCAGAGCATCGGCAGCGTTATTCCTGTCCAGACCGTTGGCGTCCTCCCATGCATCGCTCATACCGTCATTGTCGCTGTCCGCAGGCTTTTCGCCCTCGTAAAGCCATACCCAGCCGCCTACGTCCTCCTGACTGTCTATAAGTCCCACGGAGCCCTTTGAGCCGTCTGTTGCGGTACCGTTAATCACGCTGTTTACCACCCTTGTATCCGTCACATCTCTCCAAAGGCTTGCGCCTGCCTCCGCAAGCACCTCTTCATAGGCAGACTCTGCATCGGTGGTGGTAACGGGATAGTCATATATAAACTCGTCATTCGCCTTAAGCACCCCGTCCACCATGATGCCGTCACTTATGCTTTCACACTTGGTCCATGCAGAACCGTCATCTGATACACCAAGCCAATTATCGGCTGTCATAGGGTCATTGTCCTCCATAACATTGCCGCTCACGTAGAGGGTAGTTCCCCAGCTTTTATAAATCTCAGCCTTTTTGGTAGCCGGTCCCATCTTGTAATAGTTATTTACAAGGTTTACACGGACGCCGTTTTCACCGCCGTAGCCGGATTGTTTGCCCCAGTTATAGAATACATTGTTCCTTATGTCAATAAGGCTGTCCGTATCGGGGTGACCGAGATAGGAGCTTACGGTGGCGCTTGTGCCTATACGTGGGGTTCTGCTGTTGTGGCTGGCTATAAGATTGTGATGAAAGCTTGCGTTTTCACCGCCCCAAATACCGCCGTAGCCGTGATCTCCCTTGGAATGTATGGACTCGTTAAGACTTTCGCTTATGATACAGTACTGTGCAGTAAAGTTTCTGTTGGCATAGGCTGAAAGACATTCGTCAACGGACCAGCTTATTGAGCAATGATCCACAATAACATCGGTACAATCCTTGAATCCTAAGCCGTCTTCCTGAGATACAGCCGTATCACCGGAGCGGAAACGCAAATACCTCAGTATTATGTTTGAACCACCCTGAAAGCGCACGCTCTCTCCGGCTATACATATGCCCTCTCCCGGGGCTGTCTGACCAAGTACCGTAATGTTTGAGGCATTTACCTTAAGCTCGCTTTCAAGATGAATGGTACCTGCCACATCAAAGACAATTATTTTATTTCCACCGGTCAGTCCTGCCCTAAGGGAACCAATGCCGCTGTCATTAAGATTGGTAACATGGTAAACCCTCATATTATCTGCCGCCCTTGCGCCAAGGGTATACATACCGCCTCCCTCGGCTCCCGGAAAAGCGACTAACTTTTCTGCGCCAAACGCCGTAGCGCTAAGCCCCGAAACAGTCATAATGGCTGCCATAGCGGCAGCAGTAAACTTAGTGATTTTCTTCATTTTCTGACCTCACTTTCTTTTTATTGCAAGGCGGCAAATAAATATTAATGTTTGCCGCCAACCGACTTACTCTGCATTTTCAAAAAATCCTTTAAGCTCGTCCATAGTTAAAGTATCTATTCCAAAATCAGCAGCTAATGCGTTATAAGCTTCGAGAAGCTCGTTCATAAATGCATCATTGTCTAAGAAGCTGTCATTTGACATTAAAGATATTCCGTTGCTTGTAAAACCAAGTGCCATGGATGAAATGATTGAAGAATCATTTGCCGTTATTATTCCGTTAAAATCAACGTCAGCTCTTAATTTGGCTCTATTTGACAAATCAACAGATGATGCATCCATCACATGTGCAATTACTACAGCCGCATCATTTGCAGTAACATACCCGCTCATATCGGCATCGCCGAGAATAATATAATCTGCACTGTCTAATGCAGGATAACTGAAATCTCTTACATTATTATCCCCGTAGACAGAAGGGTTTGCAAACACATATCCCCCAGGCAAAGCTGTCATATAGTTATCATCGGAAGTTATGTCATATACATACCAGTTTCCGTCATACTTAATGAGATTATATGCCGCCGGTATATTGTTTACATATCCCTCAGCATACAAACAGGTAATTCCGCACTCATCACAAAGCAGTTTAAAGGCTCTCGCAGCTCCAAAACTGTCGGCGCAATTGTTTGTAAGCGCTCCGGCAGCATTACTTTGGTTTTCATAATCCTCATCATAGCCTACAAGGTTAAACTCATCCCTGAGCAAATCGGCAAGATATACTATCCTGTCATAGTCAACTCCAAATCTGCCTGTATAAGCATTATATTGAGCTGACAAGCTGCTTACCAGTGTATTCATCTCTTCTATCAAATCCGCTGTCTGTGCGGCATCCTTATTTTCCTCTGTTTTGGTTATGTAAACATCAATACCTTCAATGACGCCGTTGTTTATATTAAAGGCATAGTCAAAACTGTCAATCCAGAATATTTCGGGATGGTCATTAATAAACGCACTCAATGCGGATTTTATCATCTCTCTTATTGTAAGCCTGTTTGTCTGCGTATCAGCATAATCTGTTGTATCAATAACTATTAATAAATTGTCATCATATCTGCCATTGGTAACAATTGATGTCTTTATGCTGTTATACACTGACTTTTCAGCCTCGCTTAACTGCGAATAACAGCTGTCGTCTGCACTTGACACCGTAAGTGTATTCGCTGAATACAATGCGGCTGTCGAAGTTGTTATATCTGCTTGTTTTGCAAAGATTGATACAGGTGTAGTCACAACATCTGATACAGGACTTACTGTATCAGTGTTTAAAAAGGCTTGCGCGGCAGTAAGCGGACTCCTTGTAACTCTCGGCTCACTTTCCACAGTGGAAACCATAATATCATAAATCCTTATACCGCCTGACTGACTTGTGATATACAGCGTATCTGCACAGCCGGTATATTTTACTGTCTGCCTTGAACCTTGGTTTGTAACAGGTATTTTCCCTGCCAAGTATCCCAGTTTGTTGCCGACAAGTATATTCCTTGTTTCTGTTCCGCTGCTTCTTCCTACTATTGTTATATTGCAAGGACCCGGTACATCAAACTTGATTGCCTCTCTCTCCGCATTTCCGGCTGTAAGCAAGCCTATATATCTTGTGTATTTTATGTTATCTACGTAATGATTGTTTGCTGCTACAGTGGCATTCGGAACAATCGTAAGTCCGTCAACAGTAGTTTCCGAAGTTATGGTACTGTACCCTGCAAAGTCGGCACTGCCGATATTCCATTCCTTATCAATGATATCGGTTGTATATGTATTTTCGGTTACCGAAACGGCATATATCTGTATTCCGCTGTCCTGAGAATATAAATATATCTTTTGAGGCTCACCTTTATATTCATAACGGTAAACATCCGCTTCATTTGATACTTCGATTTTGTCTAATTCATTTCCGTTTTCATCCGCAATAACTAAATTTCTGAAAGTTGTTGCATCCGCCGTAATATAAATATTGGTATCTCCGAAAACATCAAATGATATGGAACGCTCACTTAAGTCACCCTCACCTGTGAGTTTTAATCTGCCGTTGTAGTATACACCGTTAATTAACTTTACTATTCCCTGCTCTATGGTCATGGGCTTTGCGGCATTAGCCTTAAAGGTCATATCCTCCCTTGTAATATTGCTCGTTAAGTTTGTTATGTCACTGTAAACATCGTCACCAAAATCCCATGTAAATTTTCTTGGACTATTTTCCTTCATCCACATCAACGCAGCATATGCGTCTACTATTCCGGGGTATTTGATTTTACCCTCAGCACCTTGAACCAGACTTTCATTAACTGTACTGCAAATAGCTGTTTTTATATCCTGCCATGATGCACTAGGATTATAATTTTTAGGCAGGACAGCTACTCCCAATACCAATGGTGCCGAAACAGAGGTTCCATATGCATAATCATATGTATTATTACTTTCAGGAACACAGATACAAACAGCTTCTGCTCCTGCTAAAACATCAACAGTATTCTGTCCATAATTGAAAATAAGATTTCCTGAAGTACTTGTTCCTCCAACAGTTAAAATGTTATCGCTATCATAGCAAATCGGTGATATAAAAACCTGCTCTAAATTATCACCAGCATTCCCTGATGGTACTATACATAAACTATCATAGTTCTCTATAGCAGCTTGTAAAATATCAAATTCATAATTATATAATGGTCCCAATATTATTCCAAAGTAGGCAAAATCTATATCATTGTTAATTACATAAGCCATTGCCTCCACTTCTATTTCCATAAAAGTTTTCGTATTATTTTCTACTGTGCCATTAATAGTCAAGCCCGCTATAGAAACTTTTTGTGCAACACCAGACATGCCAATAGAGTTATCTCCAACAGCACCTGCAATACTTGCACTTACTGTCCCATGACCCACAGGTAAATCTATTTCATCCGAATTATTGGCAAAATTCCATCCGTGAATATCATCAATGTAGCCATTATTATCATTATCTATTCCGTCATTAGGAATTTCATCAGAATTTACCCACATATTATCTGCCAGATCTACGTGGTTATAATTTATGCCTTTATCAAGAATACCTATTGTAATATTTCTTGAACCTTGGCAAATTTCCCAAGCTTCTTTTATATTCATATCGTTAAAATAATATGTGTTATCGTTGATGTTGCTATAAGCTGTAACATTATTGATCTCCGATAACATATTGCCGGCATCTGTGTCAAAATCCAGAATATCCAAATTTTCAGCTGCTGAAACATACTTTACATCATTACGTGCCTCCAGCAGGTTTTTTGCTGTGTTTAAATACTCCAGACTTGAGTCCCCTAAATATATCTTTAAAATATGCCTGTAGTTATCCTCATTAAGGTACTTCCTTTCCGATGGGTTATTGATCTTCATCAAATCCTTTAACCCAATAATATTCAACTCAGGAAAATAATCCCTTGTAATATTGGCATCAGGATCACTATATTCTTTTTTAAAACAACGTACAATACATTTGTTGACTGCAAATCACTTGCTTCAGTTATTTCACCAGAATAGACTTTAACATCTTCTTCATAATTAACTGCATCATCTGCTGTGACTGAAACCAACATTATACTGTTTAGTGTCATTAACGTTGCCATTAAAAATGAAAATAATTTTACTTTCATAAAGCTCCCTCCCTACAATATTATTCCCAAACTTCCGTATCGTCAAAAACAATATCTTCCGTATCGGCAACTCCATGATAATTATTTACAATAAACCTGACTGAGTCATATTCTGTATTTTTACCCACACTTACAACAATCATTCTGCTGTCCTCTACAGGATGTTGTAAGCCGGGGAAAATATTGTCCATGGTAATACATAAGGCGCCATCGGAAACCGAAATATCCTTTACATCATATATGCTGTAGGGATCCGGTGAAATAGTACAGGCTACAATAATATTTTGATTGGCAAGAGCATTTACACCAAATTCTGAATATATTCTCTCCAAAAAAGCTTCCTTATTGACTTGAGGCAGTTTATCTGTAAAGGTATCTAAATCCGCCTTTGATTTGATCTCAAAAATACTGCTGTCCTCATTCATACTAAAATGATTGTTAATTATACTTCTATCTTCCCATAGAGAAATAATACAGCTTTTAGGTTCAATTTCTCTGTTCATCTCAATTTCAACAGGTAAAGTATAATCATTATTAAGCACCTTATAAAGTACCGTTGAGGCGTCGTTTGCAGTCAGTATTCCGCTGAAATCCACATCATAGTTGTTAATAATATCCTCTTCACTCGCCTCTGTACCCATTCTTACAGCATTTAAAATCACCGCCGCATCATTTGCGGTTATTATGCCGCTTCCGTCCGCATCACCGTAGAGTGTACCTGTTTCCGCAGAAGGTATTTCGGGAACAGGATTTACATAGGTATTATAAGAAAGACACCATATATCGTTTCTGTTCTCAAGCAGAGATATGGCATTTTCAAGATATTCTTCCGGTGTTTCATAACCTAAAATACAGCTTGAAACAACTGCATCATCGGTATCAGCCTCCAACTTGGCAGGCTCATTACTTTCGGCATACACTGCGGGCGACAAGTTTGCAAAACTTATCACAGCAAGTAAAAACGCCAATGCTTTTTTCCTTAATTTTTTCATAAAAAACACCCTTTCCTTCCTTGATAACATTATTAAAACGACCATATTCAAGAATTATATATTAATCATACCATATTCTATAGTGTAAATCAATACAAATAAATCATTTCAATAATATTATTTATAATAAGCTACAATAATGTTATAAAAATATATTCCACTTTTTGTACTGTCTGCATTTGTTCCATCCTTATGCGAGTTTGCTTTGCCTTAGGAAATAATCATCCTGCCCACAGCCACTCCCACAATACACAAAACCACGCTGAGAAGCACATAAGCAAACCCCATAACAGTCCTGCCCTGCTCAAAGAGCAGAAGCGCCTCAAGAGAAAATGTGGAAAAAGTAGTGAACCCACCGCAAACACCTGTTTTCCAGAACAAAACAGCCCTGTCCGACAGATATCTGTCCGCAGCTCCCACCACAATACCTATAAGCATCGCTCCCAAAAGATTTGTCACAAGGGTAAGCAGAGGAAAAGAGCTTTTCAAAGGTAAAAGGCTGATTAAATACCGCATTACTGCCCCTGCAGCTCCACCAAGTCCTACATATATTAAATTTATCAACATTATCACTCCCTTTTCCTAAATTATACACACACCCACACTCTTTATCAACAAAAAAGGATGCCGAAAAATCGGCATCCCGGACTGTCGAAAAAATCGACAGCCTCCGTAAAAATTTATTCACTTTGCAGACTTACAGTCCTTGTACTCTGATCCCACATAACCTTAACACCCAGCGCCTCGCTTACAAACCTGACGGGTACGAGGGTATTGCCGTTTACAATACAGGGGGCGGCATCCAGCATCTGCTCAGCTTTATTGATCCGTGCACTCTTTTTGCCTACTGTAAGGATGATATCGGTAACGCCCTTGCTTGCGGTAACAGTCTTTGTATCGGAATCCCAATTAACGTTACAGCCCAGCTCCTCAAAAATAACACGCATAGGCACCATGGTGCTGCCGTTGATTATCTGTGGTTCCACATTGCCGAAGTCAAGTTCCCTGCCGTCAAGGGTAACGGTAATGGTATCCGGCACAACAGTTTCTTCAACTCTCTCAGGTATAACAGGCTCATCATAAACAACGGTGATATTGTTTTCCTTTGCATAAGTTTCGGCAACACTGCCTTTGTCGCAGTGGAAACGCACCTTTTTACAGCCGTCAAAAGCATTATCCTCAATAAGTTTGCAGCTTTCGGGGATGTAAATATCCGTCAGTTCCCCACAGTCCTTAAAGGCATTTTTACCGATTGAAGTAATATTGCCGTTTATCTGCACCACCTTAAGTGAGGAACAGCCTGAAAATGTGTTTGAGGCAATCTCCGCAACTCCCGAAGGAACAGTGATTTTTTCAAGACTTGAACAGGATTTAAAAACCGAATCCCCAATGCTGTTAAGGCTTGAAGGCAGCGTAACGGACTTAAGCTTTGTGCACAGTTCAAAGGCTGAACCCTCTATGCTTTCACATCCTTCATTAAGGCTTACCGACTCCAAAGCCCTGTCACTGTAAAAAGCCTGCTGACCTATGGTCTTAACTCCTTTGCCGAAAACCACCTTGCTCAGTGAGTCACAGCTTCTGAAACATGCCTTTGAAACAGTCTCCACCTTGTCCGGTATAACTATCTTTTCAAGATTGTCAGCACCGTAAAACGCCATTTCCCCAAGAGTGGCAAGGGTATTTGGCAGCTCCATGGACTTCAGCTCGTCAAAGTCAAAAAAGCCGTTTTTCTCCACCGCCACTATTTCCGTGCCGTTTATCTGCGTGGGCACTTCAATGGATACGGTCTTTATATTAACCGCCGGCGGATTGTCCACGGTACTGCTGTTGTTGAGATTTCTCTTAATGCTGCCGGTATATGTGCTGTACCTTATCGCCTCATCGCCTGTGCCGTATGTCAGCCAGTCCTCGGCAGCCCCGATTCCATGAACGGCAGAAAAGATCATAATGCCTGCAAGTACACCTGTTGTTAATTTTTTCATTGGTAATAACCTCCCTTTCCCGATGTTTCCGCATTTCACCCTGTAATAAAAGTCCATGCCCCTTTGATATACTCTAATCGTATCATATCAAAATCAATTTGTCAATATTTTTTCTTATATCAAGCACATCAATCTGATTCGGTAACATAATTACAATATATATTTTACGTCGGTATTTTACTTTTTAAGATTATAAAAGGCTTTCTCTCCGGAGAAGAGGGCACATTTGCCAAGCTCATGCTCTATCCTGAGCAAGCGGTTATACTTAGCGGTTCTTTCGGTACGTGCAGGTGCGCCTGTCTTGATTTGACCGCAGTTAAGGGCAACGGCAATATCGGCAATGATGGTGTCCTCGGTTTCACCGGAACGATGGGAAACGATTGCCGTCATATTATTTTTCTGCGCCATACTGATTGCATTAAATGCCTCCGTGAGGGTACCAATCTGATTTATCTTGATAAGTACGGAATTGGCAACTCCCAGCTCTATCCCCTTTTGTATGCGTTCCGTATTGGTTACAAAAAGGTCATCCCCCACAAGCTGAATTTTATTACCGAGCCTGTTGGTAAGGATTTTCCATCCATCCCAATCCTCCTCCGCAAGACCGTCCTCAACAGAAATGATAGGATATTTATCGCAAAGGCTTTCGTAGTAGCTTACAAGCTCTTCGGAAGTGCGTGTAACCCCTTCTCCCTCAAAGTGGTAAAGACCGTCACCCTTATACAATTCGGAAGATGCGGCATCCATGGCCAGCATAATGTCACTGCCTGCCTTATAGCCTGCCTTTTCAACCGCAAGCAGAATATTGTCGATTACCTCCTCCGCAGTGGCAAGGTTAGGTGCAAAGCCCCCTTCATCCCCCACGCCTGTGGAAAGTCCTTTCTCCTTGAGTACGGATTGGAGCTTGTGATAAATCTCGCAGCACATCCTAACTGCGTCACTGAATGTCTCAGCGCCCACAGGCATAATCATAAACTCCTGAAAGTCCACTGTATTGTCGGCGTGCTTGCCTCCGTTCATAATATTCATCATAGGCAAAGGAAGCTGCTTTGCGTTAAAACCGCCAAGATACCTGTAAAGAGGCATATCAAGGGCTTTGGCTGCCGTTACGGCGACGGCGGCGGATACCGCAAGGGTAGCGTTTGCGCCCAGTCCGGACTTGTTAGGTGTACCGTCAAGACTCAAAAGCAGGTGGTCTGCAGCAGTCTGATCAAGCAGATTCATACCGATTAACTTAGGGGCAATAAGGGTATTTATATTTTCAACTGCCTTTTGTACTCCCTTGCCGCAGTATCTTTCTCCGCCGTCCCGGAGCTCCACAGCCTCAAACTTACCTGTGGAGGCGCCGGAGGGCACCGCCGCATAACCGCAAACAGTCCTTCCGCAGCATTGGGCTGTAATGTGCGCCTCAACAGTAGGGTTGGCACGGGAGTCAAGGATTTCAAGGGCGTGTACCTCTGTAATTTTGATAAAATTTGTCATTTATTTACTCCTTTCATTTACAAAATAAAAAATAGGAGATTATGAAAAATCTCCTATTTAGTATACCTTAATTATTCTTTTTTATTAAAAGTGAATGTCCCGTCATTTCCTTTGGCTGCGGAAGATCCATCATATCAAGAAGGGTAGGGGCAATATCACAAAGCTTGCCATCCTCCATAAGACCCTCTGCCTTGTGGCAGTTTACAAGCACAAAAGGAACCGGGTTAGTAGTGTGTGCGGTAAAGGGCTTTCCTGTAGCATAGTCGATAAGCTGATCGCTGTTTCCGTGGTCGGCACAGATAAACATCTGACCGTCAACCTTAAGAAGCGCCTCAACCACCCTTTCAACGCAGCTGTCAATAGTCTCAATAGCCTTGACAGCCGCAGGAATAACACCTGTATGACCTACCATATCAGGGTTGGCATAGTTGATGATGATAAGGTCCGCTTTCTTGTTTTCGATAGCGTCAACAAGCTTGTCGGTTACACCAAGTGCGCTCATCTCAGGCTTAAGATCATAGGTAGGCACATCCTTTGGTGAAGGCACGAGAATACGTTCTTCTCCGGGATTAGGCTCCTCAACGCCGCCGTTAAAGAAGAAGGTAACATGAGCATACTTCTCTGTTTCGGCAATACGCAGCTGTTTCAATCCCTGCTTTGAGATGTATTCGCCAAGGGTATTTACGATAGCCTCATCACGGAAGGCAACCTCTTTATTTTCAATAGTTTCATCATAGTCCGTAAAGCATACAAACTTAACGGGTAAAAATCCCTTAACACGCTTAAATCCGTCAAAATCCTTATCACAGAAACTGCGTGTAATCTGTCTTGCTCTGTCGGGACGGAAGTTAAAGAAGATGATGGAGTCGTTTTCGTTTACGGTAGCCACAGGTGCACCGTTTTCCTCAATAACGGTAGGTACAACAAACTCATCGTTTACTCCCTCGGCATAGCTCTTATCCATACACTCATCGGCGGAAGCAGCCTTGTTGCCCTCTCCCGCAACGATAGCGTTGTACGCCTTTTCAAGTCTGTCCCAGTTTTTATCCCTGTCCATGGCATAGTAACGACCGGAAATCGTGGCAACCTTGCCCACGCCTATTTCCTTCATCTTGGCTTCAACCTCATCAAGGAAGCCCTTGCCGGAGGTAGGAGGAGTGTCACGTCCGTCAAGGAAAGCGTGAAGGTAAACCTTTTCAAGACCGTTGTCCTTAGCCAGCTTTAACAGTGCAAATACATGGGTAAGGTGGCTGTGAACGCCGCCTGTTGACAAAAGTCCGAAAAGGTGAAGTGCGGAGTTGTTCTTCTTACAGTTTTCAACCGCATCAAGTAAAGCGGGATTTTTAAAGAAATCTCCGTCCTCAATGGACTTGGTTATCTTGGTAAGGTTCTGATAAATAATTCTGCCTGCACCCATATTTAAGTGACCGACCTCGGAGTTACCCATCTGACCGTCGGGTAAGCCAACGGCAAGTCCGCTGGCATAGCCCTTAACGAAAGGATACTCCGAAAAGATTCTGTCAAGGTTAGGTGTCTTGGCTAATTTAATAGCATTGCCCTCGGTCTTGTCATTAAGACCGAAGCCGTCTAAAATCATTAAAACCGTTAATTTTCTATCCATAATAAAAAATCTCCTATTTACAGCCGACAATCTTGGCAAAGTCCTCTTTAAGGCTGCTGCCGCCCACAAGACCGCCGTCAATATCCTTCATGGCAAAGAGTTCGGCACAGTTTTTACCGGTTACCGAGCCGCCGTAAAGTATACGTATGGTATTGGCGGTTTCATGGTCATACATTTCGGCAAGCACCTGACGGATTGCGTGGCAAACCTCCTGCGCCTGCTCGGGGGAGGCGGACATACCCGTACCTATAGCCCAAAGGGGCTCATATGCAAACATTGTCTTGCTTACGTCCTCGAAAGATACGTTTTTAAGAGCACGCTTAATCTGCATACGTATCTGTTCTATAATGATGTTGTTTTTCCTCTGCTCCAGATCCTCGCCTACGCAGACGATAGGCGTAAGGTCGTGGTTAACCGTCTGGAAGATCTTCTGGTTTACGGTATGGTCCGTTTCGTTAAAATGGGCACGCCTTTCGGAATGACCTATAATGACGTGGGTGCAGCCTATTTCCTTAAGCATGGGCGCCGATATTTCCCCGGTGTAGGGACCGAAGTCCTCATAATGCACATTTTGCGCACCAAGCATAATATGTGTGCCCTCAAGTGCGCTTGCAACGGGTATCAGGTCCACAAAGGGCACACAAAATACCACATCGTACTCTTCGGTATCAACCTTTTCCTTAAGCAGCTCCACAAGTTCCAAAGATTCCTTGGGAGTCTTGTTCATCTTCCAGTTTGCAACGATAATTCTTTTACGCATAATTACACCCTCTCCTTTACACGGCGGCAACCCCTTGCACACCATGTAAGATTATTTTTATGTAGATGCGGTTACCCTAAGGTAACGCACATTTTCTCTGCTCCGAAAAGCAGTATATAGGGAAACTTTTTTTCCTATATCAAATAATATTTACAAGGTGATAAATCCGTATGTGGGGCTTATCACCTTGTAATTTTTTTATTATATCAACTTGCGTTGACTGATTACTTATCCTGTACAGCCTCTACGCCGGGAAGCACCTTGCCTTCAAGGAACTCAAGGGAAGCGCCGCCGCCTGTTGAGATATGGCTCATCTTGTCGCCGAAGCCCATCTGGTTTACAGCTGCGGCAGAGTCGCCGCCGCCGATGATGGTGGTTGCATCCTTAAGGCCTGCAAGAGCCTGTGCAACTGCCTTTGTACCCTCAGCATACTCCGGAATTTCAAATACGCCCATAGGTCCGTTCCAAACAACGGTCTTAGCGTCCTTAACGGCATCAGCGTAAAGCTTTCTGGTTTCTTCACCTATATCAAAGCCTTCCTCATCTGCCGGAATCTCGTGAGAGCTTACAGTGTGGTGTGGCTTGCCGGGACCAAACTCCTTGGCAACAACCGTATCAACGGGAAGAAGGAACTTAACGCCCTTTTCCTCTGCCTTCTTGATCATATCAAGAGCATAATCCATCTTGTCTTCCTCAAGGATACTCTTACCGATTTCATAACCCTGAGCTTTAAAGAAAGTATATGCCATACCGCCGCCGATGATAAGTGTATCAACCTTATCAAGAAGGTTGTTGATAACATTGATCTTATCGGAAACCTTAGCGCCGCCAAGGATAGCTACAAATGGGCGAACAGGGTTGTTTACCGCATTGCCAAGGTAGTTGATTTCCTTTTCCATAAGGTAACCTACGGCAGACTCCTTAACGTACTTGGTAACACCTACCGTTGAGCAGTGAGCACGGTGAGATGAACCGAAGGCGTCGTTTACATATACGTCTGCAAGGGAAGCAAGCTCCTGACTGAAGTTATCCTCGTTCTTTGTTTCTTCCTTGCGGAAACGTGTGTTCTGAAGAAGAACAACATCCCCGTCCTTCATAGCTGCAACGGCGGCCTTGGCATTAGGACCTACAACCTCGTCATCAGCTGCAAATACAACCTCCTGACCCAGCTTTTCACTGAGGCGTACTGCCACAGGTGCAAGTGAAAACTCGGGACTTGGCTCCTTTGGCTTGCCAAGATGTGAGCAAAGGATAACCTTGCCGCCATCCGAAATAAGCTTTTTAATGGTAGGAAGAGCTGCCACGATACGGTTTTCGTCTGTAATGACGCCGTCCTGTAAAGGTACGTTGAAGTCGCATCTTACAAGTACTCTCTTACCTTTTACGTTCAAATCATCCACTGACTTTTTGTTGAGCATTTTTTAATCTCCTTTCGATTTGGGGGTTAATGTGGGGAATATGTCTCATAAAAGTATCGGAACATATGCCCTTGCTGTATAATGAGAAGAGAGAAAAATCTCTCTGCCCGATAAAAACCGACGGCGGCAGAGTCTTGGCAGATGGTTGCTTTTGCCCTCACTACGCACTTATTAACTTTACTCTTTCCGTTTCGACGGCATATCGCAGCCAAAACAATCACTTGGGATTAATGTGAAATTAAAGGAAAGTGCAAAGTTAAACACCGCCTGTCAGGTGTTTCCAAAGTATAATTATTTTCCTTTAGAATTATACCACAAATTCTCAAATATTGCCTTATGCTATTTTAACAATCTTTATCGTAAATTATTCTCGACACTTGTGCAACTCTGATAATTTGCAACATCGCTTTTTGTTTAAAATATCTTACTGTATAGAGGCGGAAATTTTGTCCCCAAATACAAAAGGCTGCCCCTCGGGGAACAGCCCTTTTAACTTTAATATTATTTTCAAGCGTTTTTATATCTTATAACCACTTCTGCCACATTAAGTGCGTGGTCAGCCACACGTTCAAGATTGGTAAGCACATCAAGGAAGGCAACGCCTGCCTTAGGATCACATTCTCTTGATGCAAGCCTGTTGATATGCTCGGAGCGGAACATTTCTTCAAGGTTGTCAACACGTTCCTCTTCACTGATTACCTTTTCGGCAAGCTCTATGTCGTAAGATGAGAGAGCCTCAACGGAATTGGTTACACACTTAAGGGTTTCACCGAAAATACGGTCAAGCTCCTGTTGTGCGGTTTGTGAGAAATGTATATTGTCATCACGCATATACTGAGTGGACTCAACCAGATTTTCACAATGGTCGCTTATACGCTCCATATCTATGACCGTATGGAATAGTGAAGTAATCTGAGCATTCTGACTTTCGTTAAGATCTGAGTTACAAAGCTTAACCATATAGGAGGTTATAGACTTGGAAATGGTATCTATGGTTTCCTCCTTTTCCAGCACCTTGTTCATAACGGCATTATCCTGAGTCTTTACCGCCTGAACCGCAAGCTCAAGGTTATCCCTTGACATTGTACCCAGACGTACTATTTCCTTAACGCAGTTTTCAATAGCTATACTTGGTGTATTGAGTACACGGTCGTCAAGGTGAATAAGCTCTGTTTCGTCCTTTGCGGTAGGAGTAAGGTTTGAAAGCTTTACCGCAGCCTTAACAAGGAGGTTGCTGAAAGGATACATTATTATCACATTAACAATATTGGATACGGTATGTATAAGACTTATCTCCGTACTTGATACCATATTTTTGCCCATCTCGGGGTTTACAAAGGCGAAGAAAAGCACCGCAACAACTGTTACAAATACAGCACCTACTATATTAAATATCAGATGAATATATGCAGCCGCCTTAGCATTCTTTGAAGTACCGATACTTGAAATAATGGCGGTTGCACAGGTACCTATGTTTTCACCCATGATGATATAGATTGCCGCATCCCAGCGTACAAGACCTACCAGTGCAAGGGACTGGAGTATGGCTACGGAAGCCGAGGAACTCTGAATGATGGCGGTAATCAATGCACCTACAAGCACACCCATTATAGGATTGTCACCAAAGGTTGCCATCGCCTGACCGAAAGCAGGTAATTCCTGAAGGGGAGCAAGTCCGTCGGACATCATGGAGATACCCACAAAGAGCAGACCGAAGCCCGCTATGGTTTCGCCGATAAGGGTAGTTGAGCTTTTCTTGGTAAAGAGCATCATAAATGCGCCTATGGCAATGGCTACGGGAGCAAAAACCTCAGGCTGTAAAAAGCTTGCCCATTCAAGGGAAGAAACAAGCCAGCTGGTAACGGTGGTACCGATATTGGCACCCATGATAATGCCTACCGTCTGAGTCAGATCCATTATGCCGGCATTTACAAAGCCCACCACCATTACCGTGGTGGCAGATGAAC
>CALWRD010000137.1 GCA_944383875.1 uncultured Clostridia bacterium
GCTTTCACGGTATGTTACCCTTGAAATAACGGAGGTTGCCGATGAAAAATGTCCCGAAACCCTCAGTGACAAGGAGGCGGAGGCGGTTAAGGCTGCGGAAGGAGCAAGACTGCTTAAGGTTATTAAGCCCGGCAGCCATGTTATTGCCCTTGCAATAGATGGAAAAAAATATGACAGTGTGGAATTTTCCCGCCTGTTTTCGGACAGTATGGTGGGTGGTATCAGTCATATTACCTTTGTGATAGGGGGCTCGCTGGGACTTTCAAAGGAGGTACTCAGCCGTGCCGACGGAAGGATAAGCTTTTCGGATATGACCTTTCCCCATCAGCTTATGCGTGTGATACTGCTTGAACAGATATACAGGGCTTACAGAATTATAAAAAATGAGCCTTATCACAAATGACAGCTTGAATTTAAGCTATGTATTTGTTATACTTAATAGGATATTACCTAATGCAAAGGGATAAATTCGGATGTGTATAAATAAAGATAGGATATATACATCTCGGGAATACATAGGTGTCCTTTAATAAAAGTTGAGGGGTGTTTTTATGAAGAAGCTCAGCCTTATATATAATCCCTTTTCCGGGGATAAAAGTTTTCGCCATGAGCTGGACGTATGCTTAAAGGAGTTTAATGAGGCGGATTTTGAGGTCAATATATTCCGCAGTACCCAATACGGAGATATTGAAAAGCATATTGCCAATATTAAGGATGACAATTATGACGTTATCTGTGTTTCCGGCGGTGACGGAACAATTAATATACTGGTAAACGCATTGATGAAGCACAATATGTCCCATATTCCCATAGGGCTTTTTCCTTCGGGCACCGCAAATGATTTTGCTTCATATATGAACATACCTACCGACGCCGAGGAATGCTGCAAAATAGTTATCGGCGGCAAAACCATGGCTGTTGACATGGGAAAGGCTAATGACAAGTACTTTATCAATGTTTGTGCCGGAGGATTGTTTTCCAATGTTTCCACGGAGATAAACAAGCATTTCAAGGATGCCTTCGGTAAGCTGGCTTATTATATAAAGGGTATGGAGCAGCTTAACGGCTTTAAGCCCATACCTATGCGTATTACCGGCAGCAACGGCATCATTGAGGACAATATCAATCTCTTTCTGGTGCTTAACAGCAGTGGTACGGGAGGCATAGGCAGGCTTGTGCCGGATGCGGCGGTGGATGACGGTATGTTTGACTTCCTTGGGTTCAGAAATGACCTTGTAAAGGATACGCCTAAGCTGCTGCTTAACTTTATCCGAGGGGAGTATCTTGAGGATAAAAGCGTTATTTATTTCAGAGACAATGATATTAAGATAGAGAATCTTGACCCAAGCAACCGTTATTCGGTAACGGACTGTGACGGTGAGGTGGGTCCGGAGATGCCTGTGGAAATTAAAAATATACATAAAGCTGTAAATATATTTGTAAAATAAAGGAGAATTATTATGGATTTTGCTATGGAGATTGCTTCGCTTATTGCCAAGGCTGCGGATATGGAGCCTGAAAGCATAAGGGAAGCCATAGAGGTGCCTGCAAACAAGGAGATGGGCGATTATGCTTTCCCATGCTTTAAGCTTGCAAAAACCGTGCGCAAGGCTCCCCAGATGATTGCCCGGGAGCTTAAGGACAAGCTTGAAAAGCCTGATTTTATTGCAGATATTCAGGTGGTGGGAGCATATATCAACTTTTTTGCGGACAAGACTTCCTTTGTCAGGGAGGTTATGGGCAAGGTGCTTGATAAGGATAAGGATTATATCAAGAGCAGTATGGGTGAGGGCAAGACTATAGTTATCGACTATTCTTCACCTAATATTGCAAAGCCTTTCCATGTGGGACATCTTCGTTCCACTGTTATAGGCAATGCCCTGTACAATATATACAAGGCGCTTGGCTACAACTGCGTGGGTGTAAACCACTTAGGTGACTGGGGCACCCAGTTCGGCAAGCTTATCGTTGCCTATAAAAAGTGGGGTGACAAGGAAACAGTCGAACGTGAGGATATTAAGGAGCTCAGCCGCATCTATGTCAAGTTCCACGAGGAGGCGGAGAAGGATCCTTCCCTTAATGATGAGGCACGCCATTGGATGGTCAAGATGCAGGAGGGAGACAGCGAGGCTCTGGAGCTGTGGAAGTGGTTTGTTGACATAAGTATGAAGGAGTTTAACCGCATCTATGACAGGTTGCATATCAGCTTTGACAGCTATGCGGGAGAAAGCTTTTACAATGACAAGATGCAGGCGGTTGTGGATGAGCTTAAGGAAAAGGGTTTGCTTAAGGAAAGCGAGGGCGCCCAGATAGTTGACCTTGAGGAATACAATATGCCCCCATGCCTTATTTTAAGGAGCGACGGCGGCACCCTTTATCCCACAAGGGATATTGCGGCAGCCCTTTACAGGAAAAAGACATACAACTTCTACAGGGATATATATGTAACCGCCCTTGACCAGAATCTGCACTTTGCACAGTGGTTTAAGGTACTTGAGCTGATGGGCTATGACTGGGCTAAAGATGAGCTTGTACATGTGCCCTTCGGTCTTGTCAGCTTAGGGGACGGCAAGCTCAGCACACGTAAGGGTCATGTGGTGCTTATGGAGGACATATTAAACGCCGCCGTTGAAAAGACAAGCGGCATTATTGAGGAGAAAAATCCCGACCTGCCAAACAAGGATGAAATAAGCGAGCAGGTGGGTATAGGTGCGGTTATCTTCAACGACCTGTACAACTCACGTATTAAAAACGTTGTCTTTGATCTGGAGCGTATGCTCAGCTTTGAGGGCGAAACGGGTCCTTATGTACAGTATACCCATGCAAGGGCTTGCAGCATATTGAGGAAGGCGGGAGTTGAAAAGCCTGAAAAAGACATTGACTGCTCCCTTATCAGTGATGAGGCAAGCGTTAATATCTGCAAGGTATTAAGTGATTTACCTTCCAAACTGGTAGACGCCGCAGACAAGTACGAGCCTTATATTCTTACAAGGCATATTGTGGAAATCTGCAAGGCATTTAACAAGTTTTACAATGAAAACAATATTATGGGCAGTGAGGGTGAGCTTAAAAAGGCAAGGCTTGCGGTGGTATATGCCGTTAAGTCGGCTATAGCCCAGTCCCTTGCGCTCCTTGGTATAGCTGCTCCCGAGCAGATGTAAGAGGTTGATATGTATAAGCTTAAAGTAGCGGAACTTAACTTGGAAATTGAATATAAATACCCTACTATGATTAAGCAGGCGGAGGCGTATAAGGCGGACTTTGAAAGACCCAATATCCGTATAGAGATTACCGATGAAAATCTGGCGCTGATGCAGCGGGAAAATCCACACCTTAGCCTTGACGATGTGGAGTATATCTTCACGGGCGGTGCTTTTTATGAGGCTTTGCTTGAGTTTAAGGGCTTTATGCTCCATTCTTCCGGGGTGTGTGTTGACGGATACGCCTACCTCTTTTCCGCCGATCCCGGTACGGGAAAGTCAACCCATACGGGACTTTGGCAGCAGTATTTCGGGGAGGACAGGGCGCTGATTATCAATGATGATAAGCCGGCCATAAGGCTGGTTGATGATAAACTCTATGCCTACGGCACCCCCTGGAGCGGAAAGACGGATAAAAACCTTAATATGCGTGTGCCAGTGGGAGCCATAGTCTTTATTGAGCGCAGCGCGGACAAAAACTGGGTCAGGGAAATCACACCCAAGGAGGCGATACCCCTCATTCTGGGGCAGACTGTCAGACCAACCGAAAGCGATAAGATGGAAAAGCTCCTTGATGTGCTTGATACACTGTTAAGACGGGTTCGGGTGTTCAGGCTTGGCTGTGATATGAGTTTCGATGCGGTTAAGACAAGTTACGAGGCTATAAGGGTAGTTTAGGAGGATAAAAATGAAGGTTAAAAAGGATTATTTGCTCAGGAATGTGGCAGGAAGTAATATAGTGGTACCCGTAGGCGAGGGCAGTCTTGACTTCAGCGGTGTTATCACCCTTAACGAGGTGGGGGCTTTCCTTTGGGAAAACCTTAAGGAGGACACTGACCTTGACAGCCTTGTAAAGACCCTCTGCTCCGAGTATGATGTGGATGAGGCAACCGCAAAGGCTGATGTGACGGAATTTTTAAACAAGCTTAAGGGAGCTGATTTGCTTGAGGACTAAGCAAATCCACCTTGCGGACATATATGAGGTAATGAAGGAAAAACTGGATGCTGGGGGAACGGTGAACTTTAACCCCAGAGGCACCAGTATGCTGCCCATGCTCCACAATGACGGGGACAGGGTGGAAATCATCAAGGCGTCACAGCCCCTTAAAAAGTATGACCTGCCCCTTTACAGACGTCCCGACGGCAGCTTTGTGCTCCATCGGGTGGTGCGTAAGCCCCGACCTGACGGCAGTTATGTTATGTGCGGTGACAATCAGTGGCACATGGAATATGGGGTTAAGCACAGCGATATTGTTGGGGTGGTGATTGGCTTTGAACGCAGGGGTAGGCACATTAAGACGGATAATCGGCTTTACAGGCTTTACTGTGTGGTCTGGGTGGCACTTATGCCCCTGAGACGTCTTGTATTCGGCGGAAAAAACAGGCTGAAACGTATCTTAAACAGGAGGAATGGTAAATGAGTCCCGAACTTATAGCACGTATTAACGAGCTTGCCAAAAAGAATAAGGCGGAGGGTCTTACCCCCGAGGAAACCGCTGAAAGGGATAAGCTCCGTAAGGAGTACCTTAAGGAGTTTAAGGCAGGTTTTCAGAAAAATATATTGGATAACCTCTATGTGGTTGATGATGAGGGTAAAGAGGTTAAGGTTAAAAAGAAGAGTTGATGTAAGGAGTGATGTGATTTGAGGATTGCATCACTCTTTTTGTTTTGAAAAGGGATGTTTTGCGTTTCGGATAAGGATTGAAATGAGAGCCGCAAGGCGGGATTTTTATCACCGTTATGTTACAGTTTTCTTAAAAAACGCCTATTTAATTGAAAAGTTCCGCTTTTTTTTGTATACTGTTAATAGTGCGTAGTTATGATTAACTCGGGTTGATATTCCGAGTTTTTAGATTTGAGAGGTGTTAGAATGAAATTAAGAAAGATAAAGAGGTTTGCGGCAGCCATGCTGACAGCCTTATTCTGCATGCCTTCCGCAGGGGTTATGGCAGGTGCGGACTTACTCTATGAGAGTAAGGACATACAGACAATTACAAGGGGAGTTACCTATGAAAAAAGCTCCAGACTGTATAAGGCCGGCTGGATGGATGTATATGTGCTGACTGTTGACCTGACCGACGACAATGTTGCCTTTGACGTTATTCAAAGCACACAGGAGTACGGTCTTAAGCAGACGGTGCTGCAAATGGCTCAGGACAACGGTGTTCTTGCGGCTGTAAACGCTGACTTCTTCGGCAGCGGCAATCCAAAGAGCAGTATGGGTCAGGTTGCCGAGGAGGGCAAGATGCAGGCTGTGCAGAACTATTACAACGGCAGTGAAAACAGGTACGCAGGCTTTTTTGTGGACAGCTCCGGCGTAGCCTTTATCGACTATGTCAAGTCAACCATGGGCTTTTACGCAGGTTCAAATGCTGCCTTTGAGATGGGTGCGAAAAACAAGATTACAGACTTTTCAAAGCCCGTTTACTTTGACCGCTATGCAATGACGGATACTTCAAAGCTTGACCAGAGATTTTCGGGATTAAGCAAGATAGTGGTTGACAACGGTGTTATTACCAAGCTCAGCGCAGCGGGAGAAACGGTTACGATACCGGAAAACGGATATATTATAGTAATGGATCAGGCTACAAGGGACGCAAAGATGGGCTATTACCTTGTGGGCATGCAGGTTACCTTTAACGAAAGCAACAACTTTGTGTTCAGACCCGCAAAGACCATGAGCAGTATCCTTGCGGGAGTCAGCGGCGGCGGTGAGCTGCTCAGAAACGGTCAGGTGGTTTCTCAGGGACTTATCATAGGTCAGAATGCAAGAAACCCACGTACCATGATAGGTGTTAATCAGGATAAGACCAAGGTCATTATTATGTGTATTGACGGACGAAGCAACGGCATCGGCGCAACCCATACCGAGGCTGCAAACCTTATGCTTGAGTACGGCGCATACGACGCCATACATTTTGACGGCGGCGGTTCCACCACCATGGTGGCAAGGGAAGAGAACAACACCGCACTTTCCCTGCTGAATGTACCGAGCGAGGGCAGTCAAAGACTTGTGGCAAACGGCTTAGGCATTAAGTCCGTAGGTACGGACACTACCCTTACTTATCTTAACGTAGTGCCTGCGGACAATGAGGACAATTACCTTTTCCAAGGGGTTAAGACAGGATTTTATGTGTACGGCTTTGATGCCAATCACAATCCTGTTGAGATAGACAAAAGCAAGCTGGAGTTTTACTCCACTGTTGACGGCACATGGGAGGAAAATTACTTTACTCCTTCCGTAACGGGTACGGGTACAATCACCGCTATTGTAAACGGTGTTACGGGTGCCGTTGATGTGCGTGTGCTCAAGGGGGCAAACAATATTTCCGTAAGCGCAAATACTCCGGTGCTCAGTGTGGGTCAGTCCACACAGCTTGTAACCAACTGCGTCAATGCGGACGGCTATCAGCTTGCGGCAGGTGCAAACACCATTACCTACTCTGTGGACAATGAGGCAGTAGGTACCGTTGAAAACGGCTATTTTGTTGCCAAGGGCAACGGTGTTGCAACCGTCACCGCAACGGTAAACGGATTCAGCGCAAGCACAAAGATAGCTGTGGGTAAGACTGAACAGTCTGTTTACGGCTTTGAAAATACGGGGGAAACCTTCTCCGCAATACATTTCCCTGAGGATGGTGCCATCAAAGGCGGCGGAGTTATTTCTTCCCTTGCTTTTTCCGAGGGTGCAACAAGCCTGAGGATGGACTACCTCTTTGAGGATAACAAGACAACCACCCAGTGTTTATATGCTGCCTTTGCAAAGGCGCTTACCCTTCCGGAGCATACTGCTGACCTTGTGGTAAATTACAAGGGCGATGGCAGCGGAAATATGCTCAAGGCTCAGGTCAGGGACGCATCCAATACCTACTACAATTTGGAAATTGCATCTTCCATGACCGACAGTGAATGGCATCGTGTGGAAATTCCAATTCCTGAGGGCGCCGCTCAGCCTATCAGCATAGAAAAGTTTTATGTGGCTGCCCTTTCTACCGCAGGCACAAACGTAAGGGGTACGGTTTATATTGACGGCATAGGAGCCATGGTTCCTCTTACGGCTCCCGAAACCACATCTTCCTACTTTGTGGATTATATGAACAAGAACCTGTCGGGAGTTACAGGTGTGGAGGATATTACCATCTTCGGTCAGACCGCCAATTTTTCCGGCAACAGGGACAGTGTGGTAAATGCTCTCCTTACAAATATGGCTTCAAATGCAAGGGCTATGGTCTTTGTGGGCAATACCAATGTTAAAAACTCAACAGGGGTTACGGCAGTAAGCTGGAACAACACCTATACCACAAACGGCACGGAAAACTTTGATATAATCAACCTTGCCACAGGCAACGGCTGCATAAGGACTTCAAATGCCGACCAGTGGAGATATTTCCAGAGTTTCCTTGCATCCTCAACAAAAAAGAATATTATTATCAACATGGATAAGTATATCTGGGGCAGCGGCAGCAGCGCTCTTACCGACTCAAAGGAGGCGGAACTGCTGCACAGCATACTTAAGAAATGCGCCGCTGAAACAGGTAAAAATATAATGGTTGTTTCCGCTACGGGTACAAGCAACTATGTGAATGTGAAGGAAGGCGTAAGGTATATCAATCTTGCGGGTCTTTCCGCATCCCAGAGGCAGTACCTGAGGGTAAGGACCGACGGAGAAAATATGTATTATCAGTTTATAGATACGTGATTGGACTTGGTGAATTTTTATGACGGAACAGAGCAAGAAAAAGGGTACTATGGCAAAGGATACCATAGTGTATATGCTGGCAAAGGGCATTGAGGGCATAGTGGGCATAGTTACCATGTCGGTAATGACCTACCTTTTTGCCACGGACCTTATGGGCAGGTATGCTACGGTCAACATTGCCGTTACCACGGCGGGCATGGTCTGCATACAGTGGCTGGTGCAGTCCTGCTTAAGGTATATCAACAAATATGATATTCTGGGTGAGCAGGATACCTTTTACGCCACCGTTGTGGGGGCATGGATTAAGGTCAATGTAATTGCGGTTGCCGCATTTGCGGTTTTAATTGCCCTTACCGCACTTCTTTCCACAGTAATCCCTTCCGTAGGGGACTTTACGGTTAAGTACCCCCTTACTCTGCTTTGTCTCGGTGGTATGTGGTTTGTTACCTACAACACCTCACAGCTGGTAATAGCTATGCTTGCGGCTATGCGCAGGGCTAAGCTCAATCTGCTTTTAAGCCTTATTACCGTCTGCGGCAAGCTGGGCATTATGTGGATACTCTGTATTGCCTTCGGCAGCAGACTTGAGTGGATATTTCTGAGTTATTTTCTGACTGACGGACTTGTATCCCTTATCGGTATATCAGCTCTTAAGATATACCGCTATATAAACAGAGAAAAGCAGTCAAAGGAAATCCTCGGGGAGCTTAAAAGCTACGGTATGCCCCTTATGGGCAATATGCTTACCACCTCCGTGCTCAATAAGTCGGATATATATATAATTACCTTTATCTTATCCGAGGCTGCGGCAGGCATATATCAAACCAATTATTCCCTTATTGCAACGGCATTTACCCTGCTTTCCGCCTCTATTATGCGAGGCAGTTATCCCACTATCGTAAGGACATGGAGCGAGGGTGACAAGGCGCTTACCGAACGTCTTGTGGGCGAGGCGGTAAGGTTTTATCTCCTTGTTTCGGTGCCTGCGGTTGCCGGTATTGCCTCCATATCCGATGTGGTGGCAAGGACACTTTTTGAGGCGGATTATTTTGAGGGCAATACAATTATGTTCTGGGTTGCCCTTGGTATGATGTTTCTGGGGCTTACGGAATATTCAATCAAGTTCTGGGAGCTTAATGCCAATACAAAGGCAATTTTTCGCCGCAGCCTGATAGGAGGCTGCGTCAATGTGGGGCTTAACCTTATCTTTATCAAGCTCTTTAACAGCTACTATGTGGCTGCCGTTACCACCTTTATAGGATTTTTTGTTTATTTTCTTTTGGCAAAGCTGGGCACAAGGAAATATATGCACTGGCACCTTAAGGGACTGTGCTATTTCAGAATAATTTTTTCCGCCTTGATTATGTTTATTGTAATAGTTGCATTTAAACGGATTTTGCCTTATACTAGAATTAATCTTGTGGTTTTTATACTTCTGGGTATGCTTGTATATGCTCTTGTGTTATACTTAACCGGAGAAATAAAGCAGGAGGCAAGGTTTATACTTGCAAAAGTTAAAAACCGCTGATACAATTTAAATGTGCGGAGACATCGGCGCATATAATAAAATTTTACGCAGCTTCTGCCGCCCTATGGCAGTAAAGCAAAGCGTTACCTAAAATATAAACCGAAAGGGAGTATACTGATGAAAAGCATTTGTGTTATTGGCATCGGCTATGTGGGTCTGCCCACGGCGGCTATGTTTGCCAGTAAGGGACACCGTGTTGTAGGCTTTGACCTCAACGAAAAGGCTGTTAATGCTCTTAACAAGGGCGAAATTATCATTGAGGAGCCGGGATTGGGAGATCTGGTTAAGAAGGTGGTTGCCGAGGGTAATCTGACAGCCAGCACTACCTGTCCCGATGACTGTGATGTATATATCATTGCGGTGCCTACACCTATCAATGAGGATAAGACTGCGGATATGCGTTTTGTTGAAGCTGCCACAAGGTCCATTGTGCCTTGTGTAAGAAAGGGCTGCATTGTTGTCCTTGAGTCTACTTCACCACCAAGAACGGTGACCGACCCTATGCCCCCCATTCTGGAAGTAACGGGCCAAAAGATAGGAGAGGATCTGCTAAAGAGACACACAGCCGAGAGGATACTTC
>CALWRD010000138.1 GCA_944383875.1 uncultured Clostridia bacterium
CCAAGTGCGGAAAGACGTCTCTTGTGAGTAAGCTCGCCAAGAGGGTTGTTCTGATCCATAAACTGTGAAAGCTGAGAGCTTCCGAAGAACTCCTTAATAGCCGCGGTAACAGGCTTAATGTTGATAAGCGCCTGTGGAGTAACCGCTGCCATATCCTGTGTGGTCATTCTTTCACGCACAACTCTTTCCATACGTGAAAGACCGATTCTGAACTGATTTTGTAAAAGCTCGCCTACCGCCCTTATCCTACGGTTGCCAAGGTGGTCAATGTCATCCTTGTTGCCGATGCCGTAGTCAAGATGTATACAATAGTTAATGGAAGCCATAATATCATCAAGAGTAATGTGCTTAGGCACAAGCTCATGAATGTTTGCGGCAATAGCAAGCTTAACGCTCTGTGCATCGGAATTTTCCTCCAAAATGGTGCAAAGCAGAGGATAATAAACTCTTTCCTTTATATTAAGCTCCTGGGCTGTCAGACCGTACTGAGCAATATAATCATCAATCTTAACCTGCATATTTGAAAGGATCTTGGTCTGCTTTCCGTCCTCAATCTCAACAAATACGAAAGGTACACCGCTGTCCTGAATAGTATCGCAAAGGGCTTCGGTAAGCTTTGTGCCTGCCTCCGCAAGGATTTCACCTGTCATAGGATCAACCGCATCCTGTGCAAGTACCCTGCCTGCAATCCTGTTTTTGAAAAGCAGCTTTTTATTAAACTTGTAACGACCCACATGAGCAAGATCATATCTCTTTGGGTCATAGAACATATTATTAAGAAGAGTCTGGGCACTTTCAACCGTAGGAGGCTCACCGGGGCGAACCTACTTGTAAAACTCGATAAGACCTTCCTCATATGTCTTTGTAATATCCTTTTCGATGGTAGCCATAATCTTTGGCTCTTCACCGAAAAGATCGATAATTTCCGTATCGCTGCCTATACCCAGAGCACGTACAAGCACTGTAACTGGCACCTTACGGGTTCTGTCCACACGTACGGAGAACACATCATTACTGTCTGTTTCATACTCAAGCCATGCACCCCTGTTCGGAATAACCGTGCAAGAGAGAAGGTTTTTACCCACTTTATCTTTATCTATCTCATAGTATATACCGGGAGAACGAACGAGCTGGCTTACAATAACACGCTCAGCACCGTTGATTACAAAGGTACCCGTATCTGTCATAAGAGGGAAGTCGCCCATAAAGATTTCCTGCTGCTTAAAATCATCACGTTCCCTGTTACGAAGCCTTGCCATAACCTTCATGGGAGCGGCAAAAGTAGCGTCTCTTTCCTTACACTCCTCAATAGAATACTTATAATTTTCGGTTTCAAGCTTAAAATCAACAAACTCCAGCTCAAAATTGCCGTTGTAGTCGCTGATAGGGAAAATGTCGTCAAACACTTCCTTGAGGCCTTCATCCAAAAACCACTGGTAGCTGTCCTTTTGGAGGGCAAGCAGATTTGGCATCTCTAAAACTTCGTCAACTCTTGAATAACTCATACGCTGTACGTTGCCGTACTTAATAGGGCGTATTGTGTTTTTCTCCATGGCACCTTCACTCCTTAAATTATTATTATGCAACAAAAAGTACATCCGTAAATAAGACATACAAAAACCCGACAATCCATTGCCGCCGCCGACTACGGACTGCCGCAGTGCAGGTCTTCATATATAATTACAATTAAGACTGCAAAACAGCCGTTTATATAAAACCGTCCCAACAAAATGCACAAACTTTTACTATAAAAATACATAAAAAATCATAATATTTTAAGGTAAAAACAAGCGCAAAAGGGCATAAAATCCCCTAGGGATACATTAAAATATTTTAACACCTTTATAAAAGCATGTCAACACCTTTTTTTGTTTTAGCTGATTTTTTGCATTAAAAGGACGCAAGCAGCATATACAGCCCTTGCGTCCGCAATTATTACTTAGCTCTGACATATTTTGCTGCCCCGATACCGGCAACGGCTCCGTCAGCCGCTGCGGTTACAAGCTGCCGTATTTCCTTGGTACGGCAGTCGCCGGCAACGAATATTCCCTCCGTGGAGGTCAGGCAGTCCTCACCTGCCACAATATAACCGCTTGAATCCAGCTCAATCAGATCCTTAAATATATCATTTGAAGGCACCTGTCCCACAGCGGCAAAAACTCCGCTGACCTCAAGTGTCTTAAGGCTGTCGTCTTTGAGACTTTTCACCGTAAGACCTTCAACCTTGTCAGCCCCTATGATTTCTGCGGGAACACAGCTTTTAAGCTGAATGATGTTATCCTTCCCTGCTATCTCGTCAACATAAGTCTGTTCCGCACGGTACTCATCACGGCGGTGCACAAGATAGACATTTGTACAATAAGTACTCAAATAAAGTGCATCTTCCAGTGCGGTATTTCCTCCGCCCACCACAGCAACATTTTTGCCCTTGTAAAAAGCTCCGTCACAGGCGGCACAGTAGGAAACCCCTTTACCTGTAAGAATTTCCTCATTGGCAAGCCCCAGCTTACGTTTTTCAAGACCTGTGGCAATGATAACGGCAGAGGTTTTGTATGTCACTCTTTCAGTAACAACGTCAAATCCCGCTTCCGTCTTTTCAACAGCCTTGACTTCGCTGAACTTTATCTTAGCCCCAAGTGACTTTGCCTGTTCATAAAGTCCCGTTGCAAAGTCAAATCCGGATACGGAGGCAATGCCCGGATAATTTTCCACCTTATCCGTTGAACCTATCTGTCCGCCGTATCCCTTGCCGTCAAGTATAATTACATCCTGACCCGCACGCTGAGCGTAGACGGCAGCACTTAAGCCTGCCGTACCTGCGCCTATGATTACTATTTTATAATCCTCATTTATTTTCATCAATAGTCTCCTGCAAATCGTCCTCGCTGTGTACACCTACAAGCCTTGCAATCTGTTCGCCGCCCTTAAAAAGGATAAGTGTGGGTATGGTTGAAACGCCGAAAGCCATAGCAAGCTCCTGCTCCTCATCAACATTAACTTTGCCGAAAACCACATCTTCGTTTTCTTCCGCAACAGCGTCAAAAATAGGTGACTGCATCTTGCAGGGACCGCACCAGGACGCCCAGAAATCCACAAAAACCGGCTTATCCGAATTAAGTACCTCTGTTGTAAAATTGGTTCTGTCAAATTTTAATACACTCATTTTTCATTCTCCTTTCGTTTTATGGATCACAGTTTTTACAAGGTGAATATCCTTGTTGTATCGCCTCGTCCCTGCTTGAAAAATATACTCTGTTTTTTTCCGCAGGAAGGGTCCCGCAATCCGTTTTATGAAACTTTTTTGAATTTTTATTTCCTATATAAGAGGTTTCCGACTGAACATCTGAGGAAACGGTAGTTTCCTGTAGGGAAGGCTGAACAGCAGATGAATATCTCTGCACAGTCGTCTGTACCGTGCTTTCCTCCGTTGTTACAGGCAGTGCACCACTATATATAACTTTTTCGCCGTCACTTTCCAGGGTTATTGTTCCCTGTTCATCTGTCCTTAATACAGTCACACCGTAACTGTTAAGGGTCGCAAGGGTCTGACTGTCGGGATGACCGTAACTGTTATTCTTACCGCAGCTGATAACCGCATATTCGGGATCCACAGCCTCCACAAAGGCAGGTGTTGTAGAGCTGGAGCTTCCGTGATGTCCGCATTTTAACACATCACCGCTCAAGTCCTCGCCGCTTGCAAGCATCTCCTCTTCGGATATATCCTCAGCATCACCTGTAAAAATAAAGTCCGTATCCCCGTATGTAAGCTTAACCGCAACCGAATAATTGTTAAGATCCTCATAACTGTCAGATGAAGGAGCAAGCACCTTACAGCTTACATATTCCCCCACGTTAAAGTCGTATCCCGATTTAACAGGACGAACATCCGGCACATCCTCCAATGCGTCAAGCATATTTTCAAAATCGTCAGTCGTATGGGTAACATCAGGCATATAGAAATGACTGACATCGGTGGAATTAAGCACCTCATCCATAGCACTGATGTGATCACTGTGTGGATGGGTAGCTATTACAGTATCTATCTCATCAACACCATTTTGTACTAAATAAGAAATAACAGCGCCGCTTTTGCCCGGACCTTCACCTGCATCAATAAGCATATTCACATCATCCGGCGTAGTAATTAAAATGCTGTCACCCTGACCCACATCAATATAATTTACCGTTAATATCCCGTCAGATTCCAAAACAGATGACACCGGCTGAGATTGTGCTGTTTCCTGTGCTGCTGTTTCCCGCACATTTGACTGTTCCGAAAAAGTATCCTCTCTTTCAGTTGAAACAGAACTACAGGCGCTGAAGGAAAGCATCAAAGCTAAAATCAAACCAAACCTTTTCATATGCTACCTCACTATCACTCCGCCCCCGAGAACATAGCCGTCAACATAAAATACTGCCGCCTGACCCGGTGTAACAGCCCTCTGGGGAGTATCAAATTCACATATAACATTGTCCTTTGCAACCGTCAGGGTACAGGGACTCATTTTCTGAGAATACCTTATCTTACCCATTGCCCTGATACTGCTGCCCTCACCCGGCTTTTCATATGCCATCCAGTTAAAATCCCTTACAAGCACATCACGCTTAAAAAGATCCTCATTGCTGCCCAGTACCACCTCGTTGCTCTCCGGGTTAATTGAACAGACATAGGCAGGCACGCCCAAGGCTATGCCAAGCCCCTTCCGCTGACCTATGGTATAATTGCAAATACCCTTATGTCTGCCAAGGATATTTCCTGACTTATCCACAAAATTGCCCTCGGGAACAACCTCATCCGTATTTTCCGCAATGAACGTCCCGTAATCCCCATCGGGGACAAAGCATATATCCTGACTGTCAGGCTTATCCGCAACCATAAGACCTGCGTCCCTTGCAATCCGCCTGATTTCATCCTTTTCGTAGCTGCCAAGGGGCATAAGGGTATGCTCAAGCTGAAACTGTGTAAGATTGTAAAGGGCATAGGTTTGATCCTTGCCGTCGGTTTCCGAAAGGGCAAGGGTGTACCTGCCCGTTTCGGGATGACGCGTCACCTTTGCATAATGTCCCGTAGCAATGTAATCCGCACCTATAGCCATTGCCTTTGTAAGCAATGACTCCCACTTCACATAGCGGTTACAGGCTATGCAGGGATTAGGTGTAGCTCCCTTTAAATATTCCTCAATAAAATAGTCAATGACCTTAGACTTAAATTCCTTTTTAAAATTAAGCACGTAGTATGGTATATCCAGCTTTGCGGCGACACGCCTTGCATCATCCACCGCAGTCAGTCCGCAGCAGCCATCCTCCTCATCGGAACGTTCTTCCTCCTGCCAGATCTGCATGGTAACACCTATAACATCATATCCCTGCTGTTTAAGCAGGTAGGCGGCAACTGACGAATCAACGCCGCCGGACATACCTACAACAACCTTTTCAGGCATATTAATCCTCCTCAGGTACTTCCTCGTGGTCCCCTATATCCTCCTTAGGTTCTTTAAGCCCCTCGATTACAATACCGTTTTTCTGTGCATAGTCCCAAAGGGCGGCATGAAGTGCTTCCTCGGCAAGGCAGGAACAATGCACCTTAACAGGAGGAAGTCCGTCAAGCGCCTCCATAACAGCCTTGTTGGTGATCTTCACAGCTTCCTCAATGGTTTTGCCCTTTATAAGCTCGGTCGCCATAGAACTGGTGGCAACGGCAGCACCGCAGCCAAAGGTTTTGAACTTGGCATCCTCTACCACACCGTTTTCTATTTTAAGATATACCTTCATTATATCTCCGCACTTGGCATTGCCTACCGTGCCCACACCGCTTGCATCCTTTATCTCGCCCACATTTCTCGGGTTCATAAAATGGTCCATTACTTTTTCACTGTATTGCATGGTAATTCTCCTTTAATTATACACTCGGTAAATTATTTTGTCCAGAAAACAATCATTTGTTTTTCAAATATTCTTCATAAAGAGGCGACATTTCTCTGAGCCTTTGTACAATAGGAGGAAGCTCCCTGAGCACCACATCCACATCTTCATCCGTATTGAAGTGTCCAAGGGTAAGACGGAGAGAACCGTGCGCCTTTTCGTGTGGCAAACCTATCGCCAGAAGCACGTGAGAAGGGTCAAGGGAACCGCTTGTGCAGGCACTTCCGCTGCTTGCGCAGATACCCTTCATATCAAGGAGGAGCAGCATTGACTCTCCCTCTATAAACTCAAAGGAAATGTTCACATTGCCGGGCAGTCTTTTTTCGGGATGTCCGTTAAGTCTTGAATGGGGTATAGAAGTTAAAATCCCCTCTATCAGCCTATCCCTAAGGGAAACAAGCCTTGTCCTTTCCTCTTCCATTTCAGCCGATGCAAGCCTTACCGCCTCGCCAAGTCCCACTATACCCGGAACATTCTCGGTACCGGCACGTCTGCCCCTTTCCTGTGCTCCGCCATGGATGAAAGGCTTAAGTTTGATACCCTTCCTTACGTAAAGGGCACCTATGCCCTTCGGTCCGTAAAGCTTGTGACCGCTGAGGGAAAGCAGATCTATGTTCATCTCCTCCACATCTATAGGTAAATGTCCCACTGCCTGAACCGCATCCGTGTGAAAAACAATACCTTTTTCCCTTGCAATCTTACCTATTTCCGCAATAGGCTGCACCGAGCCTATTTCATTATTGGCAAACATAACGGAAATCAGGATAGTATCCTCCCTAATTGCAGACTTAAGCTCCTCAACAGAAATAATACCGTATTCGTCAACGGGAAGATAGGTCACTTCAAAGCCTTTGCTTTCCAGATATTCACAGGTGTGCAAAATCGCATGGTGTTCTATTGCCGTGGTAATGATATGCTTGCCCTTGTCACTGTAGCTATCGGCTATGCCCTTTAATGCCCAGTTGTCGGACTCGCTGCCTCCGGCGGTAAAATAAATTTCGTTTGGCTTGGCATTGATCGCCTCCGCCACCGCCTGCCTTGCCTCGTCAACCGCCTCTTTGTTTTCCCTTGCTATCTTATATATACTTGAAGGGTTGCCGTATTTTTCGGTAATATATGGCAGCATCTTATCTATTACTTCCTTGCGTGGCTTTGTAGTAGCCGCATTGTCAAAATATATTTCCATTTAATAATCACTCCAATTCCTTATTATCCCCCGCACATTCAAGGTCAGGGTTTGCCTTTATATAGTTATCCGCCAGCTCCGCCAGAGTTATTCTGTCGGCGGCTTCATTTATACTGGTACTCAATTTTTCCCATACATCCCGTGCAACACATTTGCCGCACTTTGCAAGGGTACAGGTTTCCGCCTTGGATACACAATCCACAAGGGACATAGGTCCCTCAATGGCACGAAGTATATCTCCCACTGTAATATCCTTAGGATCCTTTGCGGTTTCATATCCTCCCTGTGCGCCTCTTATGCTTTTAAGCAAACCTGCACGCCTGAGGGGCAGCACAAGCTGTTCAAGATAGCTTTCACTTATATCCTGCCGCTTTGCCACACAGCTTAAAGAAACGCACTTACCTTCCCTTGCATTTGCAGCTATATCAACCATTGCACGCAGACCGTAGCGACCTCTGGTTGAAACCTTCATAAAGCTCACCTCATCAATTCCGACTAAAAAACTAAACTTTATTTATCTGTATTCTATCACCAGCGCAAGCTAATGTCAAGTAAAATACTCGGAATTAAAAATATTTTTTTATTTCACTTTTCTTTTGCATATTTTATTCAAATTTACTCCTAATTAATCAAGTATTTTTTGTGCATAATGACGTTTTATTGGTTTGAACTTTTTTTAATGAAATTCTAATTTGCATTTTTCCGAAAACTATGTTATACTTTAATCGTACCAAGGAGGTATCCTTGGTATATAACAGAGCCAGACTCTATTATTCATATACAACTCTCCACTTGAAATAGGCTTATGTCCTCCACTCACGACATAAGTCTATTTCCCTTTTTGATGTAAAGTATCCCTTTTATAGGATATTCAAATAAAAACGCCCCTGTGCGGGGGCATAATCAGTTCAATAGTCCCAAATAAAAATATTTTTATATTAACAAACAAATAAGCGTGCTGCCCTTATGAGCACGCTTTTGTTATTTTCTACTGCCAGAGGGCACGGCAAAGCCACAGACTGGTCAGTATACCTGCGAAGTT
>CALWRD010000139.1 GCA_944383875.1 uncultured Clostridia bacterium
CATCCTTTAACAGCCTTGGTACAAGGGGAGAGATGGCACAGATCACATCGGCTATAATATTTGCAACCACTATATCATAGCAATGCTCGCCCATTTCTGCCTGCAAAGCCGTATCATCAATCACATTGCCGCTTGTAACATAGTACCTGTCCTTATCAACACCGTTAAGTGCGGCATTTTCATATGCGGTTTTAATTGCGTTTTCATCAATATCCACCGCAAAGGCTGACCTTGCCCCAAGGAGCAAAGCTATAATGGAAAGAATACCGCTGCCGCAGCCAAGGTCGGCAACCACGCTTTCATCTGTAACGTACTTTTCAAGCTGAGTCATACAAAGCTGAGTAGTCTGATGCATACCTGTACCGAATACATGACCGGGATTAATGTTAAATATAACCCTGCCCTCGGGGTTTTCAACTTCCTCCCATATAGGCTTGACAAGCAATCTTTTTCCAACGTTAAAGGGCTTGTAGAAATCCTTCCAACGGTTAAGCCAGTCCTCATCGTTAAGATTGTCCTTGGTCTCAATGGCAAGCCTTCCCAGATCAAGCCCCACATCCGTATGCTTAAGCCTGTCAATGGCAGACCTTACCTGCATAAGAATTTCCTCACCATAGGGGTTGTCACTTACATATATGATGATCTTTGTTTCCTCGGGTCTTTTGTTCATAAGCTCCTCATCTACGTAGTCCCAAAACTCTGATGAAGTTTCAAGGTATTGCTTAAGCTCATTGTCATCCTCAACCTGTATGCCCGTGATTCCGCAATCCAAAAGCACCGCACTTACCGGCTCTATTCCCTCTGTAGTCGTATATATTTTAACCTCTGTCCATTCCATAACGGTACTCCTTTCACTTACAATAAATGCTAAAGCTTATTTTACCATAAACCTCGGTGTTTTACAAGCACAGGGAGAAATATTACATCCCTATGGATAACTGTCAGAATATACACATATCAAGGTTATACAAAATAAATTAATTTTGAAACCATTTACACAGCTAAAAAAATGGTGTGATCAATCATGACCACACCAAAATATATTTTTATCTAAATAAAATCTCGTGTCTTTCGGGACCGTTGCTTACCATGGTAATCTTAACGCCAAGTTGTTTTTCCACAAACTCAACGTAGTCCTTAGCCTCCTTAGGCAGCTCATCATAGGACTTGATACCCCTGATGTCGCTCTTCCAGCCCGGAAGAGTTTCATACACAGGCTTAGCCCTATATAAGTTTGCGGTAGTAAGGAAGTCGGTATATTTAACACCGTCAACCTCATAGGCGGTACAAACCTTTATTTCATCCATATAGCCCAGTACATCAAGGCAGGTCATACAAACCTCCGTTGCACCCTGAAGCTCGCAACCGTAACGGGTAGCCACCGCATCAAAATGTCCCACACGCCTTGGTCTGCCTGTCTTTGCGCCAAACTCGCCCTTATCGCCGCCTCTGCGTCTGAGCTCGTCAGCCTCTTCCCCAAATACTTCACTTACAAAAGGACCTTCGCCCACAGCGGAAGAATAAGCCTTTGTAATAGCAATTATGTCCTTAATTTCATAAGGTGGTATACCAACTCCTACTGCAGCATAGCCCGCAAGGGTTGATGAAGATGTAACATAGGGGTAAATGCCGTGATCCGTATCCTTTAAGGTACCCAGCTGACCCTCAAGAAGGATGCTCTTACCCTCTTTAACAGCGTTTCTTAAAAGCTTGGAGGTATCTGTTACATATGGTTTGATAAACTCCGCCTGCTCGCAAAGGGTATTGTACACTTCCATATAGTCTATCTCCGGCTTGTTGTAAAGATACTTAAACTGGATATTTACCTTTTCGTACATACCCTTAAGCTTTTCCTTAAGCATATCCTTTTCATAAAGCTCCCAAACCTGAATACCTACCTTTGCATACTTATCCGAATAAAAAGGAGCAATACCGCTCTTGGTAGAACCGAATTTTTTATCGGCAAGTCTTTCTTCCTCATAGGTGTCCATAAGGATGTGATGATTAAGTAAGATCTGCGCTCTGTCGCTGACAGCAAGCTTAAACTTAATACCTGCTTTGTTGATTTCAGCCATTTCGTTTTTAAGGGCATTAATATCAAAGGCAACGCCGTTGCCGATAACATTTATTATATTTTCATGGAAAATACCGCTTGGCAGAATATGAAGGGCAAAACGACCATGCTCATTGATGATAGTATGACCCGCATTTGCGCCGCCCTGAAAGCGAACCACTATATCCGCCTTATCCGCACACATATCGGTAATTTTTCCCTTGCCCTCGTCGCCCCAATTGGCGCCTACGATAGCCTTTACCATAGTAATAACCTCCTTGCCGCAGGCAAAAACCTACGCAATAAATTTAATCATGTTTAGATGCCACAATTTATAATTTTGTCTGACTCCCTTGTTGGCAGTGACACCGCAGACAGTTAAACAGGTGCGGTTCCCTACCCTTAAGACAGGGGATCACACATTTAATTCCGTATGAGCAATAAGCTGATCCTTATTTGCATCTATTACAGGCATTACCTGTCCTATGATATACTCCTGTACCTGCTGTGGTGCACGTCCCACAAAATTCTTTGGAGCAAGTATCTTTATAAGATCCTCATATTTCATGCCGAAGATAGGGTCGTTTGCAATACGCTCGATGAGATCGTTTTTACCGCCGTTTTCCTTAACGTTTTTGGCAGCCTCCATTGAGTGTACACGTATTGCCTCGTGAAGTTCCTGCCTGTCGCCGCCGTTTTTAACGCCGTCCATTATAATGACCTCAGTTGCCATAAATGGCAGTTCCTCCATAAGGTGCTTTTCAATAACATTTGGATATACCACAAGTCCCTCTGATACATTGTTGTAAATACCAAGGATAGCATCACATGCAAGGAATGCCTCAGGAATGGAAATTCGCTTGTTGGAACTGTCATCCAGAGTCCTTTCAAACCACTGACCTGCGGTGGTAAAAGCAGGATTAAGTGCATCTACCATTATATATCTTGCAAGACCTGTAATTCTCTCACATCTCATAGGGTTACGCTTGTAAGCCATAGCTGATGAGCCAATCTGATTTTTCTCAAATGGCTCCTCAATTTCCTTAAGGTGCTGAAGAAGTCTGATGTCGTTTGCAAATTTAGTACAGCTCTGTGCAATGCCGCTTAATACATTAATGTAGATGGAGTCAAGCTTTCTTGAATAGGTCTGACCGCTTACGGCAAATACACCGCTGTAGCCCAGCTTTTCAGCAATCATTTCATCAAGACGGCGCACCTTGTCGCTGTCACCTGCAAAGAGCTCCATAAAGCTGCCCTGTGTACCTGTAGTACCCTTTGAGCCTAAAAGCTTTGTGTGTGCAAGTACAAAATCTATCTGCTCCAGATCCATCATTAAATCCTGAATCCAAAGACAGGCACGCTTACCTACTGTGGTAGTCTGAGCAGCCTGGAAATGGGTAAAGCCAAGGGTAGGCATATCCTTGTACTTCATTGCAAAGTCCGCAAGCTTGCTGATAACGGAAAGGACCTTTTTCCTGATAAGCTTCATGGCATCAATCATAAGGATAATGTCTGTATTGTCGCCTACATAGCAGCTTGTAGCACCTAAGTGGATGATGCCCTTTGCCTTTGGACACTGCTGACCATAGGCATAAACATGAGCCATAACATCATGCCTTACCTGCTTTTCCCTTTCAGCCGCTACCTCGTAATTAATATCATCCTGATGAGCCTTAAGCTCCTCTATCTGCTCATCCGTAATATCAAGACCAAGCTCTTTTTCAGCCTCCGCAAGGGTAATCCAAAGTTTTCTCCATGTCCTGAACTTGCGGTCGGGGGAGAATATCTCCTTCATCTCCTTGCTGGCATATCTTGAATTAAGCGGACTTTCGTAAACATCTTTCATTATTATTAATCCTCCTTAAGCAGGTGTTCAACATCAACGGGATAATTGCCTGTAAAGCAGGCATCGCAAAAGCCAAGTGTACTTGCAGGAGCTATCTTATGCAGGTTTTCAAGGCTTAAATATTCAAGGGAATCGGCATTTATTATCTTTGCCGTTTCCTCAACGGAATGGCTGTTTGCAATAAGCTGACTTCTGTTAGGAATGTCAACACCGAAAAAGCATGGCCATGTAAAGGCAGGTGAGCTTATTCTCACGTGTACCTCTGTAGCACCTGCATCCCTCAGCATCTTAACTATACGTCCGCTGGTGGTGCCTCGTACAATACTGTCGTCAACCATAATAACACGTTTTCCTGCCACTACGCTCTTTAATACATTAAGCTTCATTTTAACGGCAGTTTCCCTTGAATCCTGGGTAGGCTTAATGAAGGTACGTGCTATATACTTGTTTTTGATAAAGCCCGTATCCTCAGGGATACCGCTGTATTCAGCATAGCCCTGAGCTGCGGAAAGGCCACTGTCGGGAACGCCGATTACTATATCCGCATCCACGGGAGCCTGCTGTGCAAGGAATGCACCTGCTCTCTTACGGCACTCGTGTACAACCTCCCCGTCAATAAAGCTGTCGGGGCGTGCAAAGTAAATATGCTCAAATATGCAAAGGCTGGATTTACCGCCGCAAAGCTCTGTATCACAGCGCATTTCTCCGTCCTCAATGGTGATGATTTCACCCGGTTTTACATCCCTTACAAATTCCGCATCAATGGAATCAAGTGCACAGGTTTCGCTTGAAAAAACAATTGCCTTATCTCTCTTTCCTATGCAAAGTGGACGGAAACCCCATGGGTCACGGGCGGCAATAAGCTTGTTGGGGCTCATTACCAACAATGTAAAGGCTCCCTTAAGCTTTTTCATTGTATTTTTAACAGCCGCCTCAATGGAGCCGCAGCTGATTCTCTCCCTTGCAATAAGGTAGGCGATGACCTCCGTATCCGCCGTAGTCTGGAAGATAGCTCCGTTATGCTCAAGTTCCTTTTTAAGCTGTGCCGTATTTGTAATATTGCCGTTGTGGCTTATGGCAAGAGTCCCCTTAATATATCTCAATACAAGGGGCTGAACATTTTCCCTTGCAGAACCTCCTGCCGTGGAATAGCGCACATGACCGATTGCCATCCTGCCCTTAAGCTTGGAAAGGTTTTCCTCGTTAAACACCTCGTTTGCAAGTCCCGTATCCTTGTACTGGTATATTTCTCTGTCCCTGTTTACGGCTATGCCTGCACCCTCCTGACCTCTGTGCTGAAGAGCAACAAGACCGTAATAGGTGGTATTTGCAGGATTGCCCTCAGGGTCCCAAATACCAAAAACACCGCATTCCTCATGTAATTTAGACATTAGCGTCCTCCTTTATAATAAGCAAGCTGATAGCTTTATAAATCATTGTTGTTTAATAGTCTGTATATGGTGACAGCCGCCTGCTGTCTTGTATAGTTCATGGCAGGAGAAAATTTGTTGTTGCCTGTGCCTACCATAATACCCTCTCCGTTTTGGGAGGTAATTGAGCATATCCTGTATACAGAATCCTTTGCCCATGGAGCAATTAAATTGTCATCTGCAAACTTCTGTTGGTACTCATTGATTTGCCCGTCCCTTCCCATAAGGCGGGCAAGGTTGCATAAAAGTACGGCGGCTTCCTGCCTTGTAATGGCTCTGTCAGGCTCAAAAATTCCGTCGCCAATACCGCTGACAATGCCAAGGTCTGCTGCCGCACAGACATAATAGTCGTCCGTATCGGCAAAGGGTGAGGTATAATCAAAGTTGGCTGCCTTACCGTTGTATGATGAGTTTTCATATTCATAGGCAGCTATGGCAAGGTGACAATATTCTTTCCTTGTAATATTGCTCCTATAGTTATAGGTAAGTTCCGGGGGCAGATATTCTCTGTCAATACCATCTGTAATGGCTGTCTCTGCCCAGGCATCCCTTTCAAGACTGATACCATAGGGCTTAAGATACTGACCTAAGTCCTCTATAGGATTGCCGTTGATGTCATAGTACTCTCCATTGGTAAATACGGGAAAATAGAAGGATGCCTCTCCTGCATCAACACCTCTGTATGTGGTAAGTCCCGGCTCAACAAGTATCTCTACCTGACCATCCTTAAGTTTAAGGACTCCCGGCCACATATCCGTGTGTCCGGCAGGTATGGAAAACTCATATAATCCCGCACTCCCTGAAAGAGTGGTGAGGGTAACGTAGTCATCAGTAAGAATATTTCCTGCTTCATCCTCAAGGTGTTTACCGCCTTGGTGCATGTTTCCGGCATCAAGCCAGTCAATGTTAGGGTCTGTGACGATATATATACCATCTGAATTAGGCACTTTGCACCTTGTGCAAGGCATAAGGGAGCCTGTGGCACCTTCAAGGGGCACACTTTCTTCCTGCTCATGGGCGGTGGCACAAATGGGCTGTGCCAGTAAAGCTGCACACAGCAACAGGGCTGTAAATTTTTTAAACTTCATATATATCACTTACTTGTAAAATTCGGTAAGTCTTGCCCATACCTCATGATAAACTTCACCAAACTCTCCAAGGTCACGTCTAAAACGATCCTTGTCCAGTTTTTTGTTGGTTTCGGCATCCCAAAGACGGCAGGTATCAGGGCTTATTTCGTCTGCAAGGACAATTTCCCCGTCAGCAGTCTTGCCCAGCTCGATTTTAAAGTCAATAAGTTTAATACCTATATTTATAAATATCTTTTTAAGGCTGTCGTTTACCTTAAAAGCGATTTTTGTAATCTCATTTATTTCATCTCTGTTTGTAATGCCCAGAGCTATAGCCTGATAGTCATTGATAAGTGGATCCCCCAGCTCATCGTTTTTGTAGCTGAACTCAAGGGTAGGTGCAGTAAAAGGAGTACCTTCCTCAACACCGTAACGCTTTGAAAACGAACCTGCCGCAACATTCCTTACGATAACTTCAAGGGGGATAATGTCAACCTTTTTTACAAGGGTCTCCCTGTCGCTTAACTCCTCCACAAGGTGGGTTTTAATGCCGTCCTTTTCAAGGAGCCTGAATATAAAATTAGCCATACGGTTGTTGATAATACCCTTGCCCTCAAAGGAACCCTTCTTAAGTCCGTTAAAGGCTGTGGCGTCATCCTTATACTCAAAGATGCACAAATTAGGATCTTCCGTTGAATATACCTTCTTTGCCTTGCCCTCGTATAACAGCTGCTGCTTTTCCATCTGTAAGACCTCACTTTTATTGTAATGATTCAAAGATGAATCAACCTGCCTTAAAAAGCTTATGGATTAAGAAAATTTCAGCAGATACAAAATTCATCTTCGTTAATTTGTTACTTATACATACAGTTATATGATAACAAATTTTGCACCCATACGCAACAAAAAAATGCAATTTTATTAGTAATTCACCTACTTGTACCGATAATTACCTTGCCTTAACAATAACATAATACACATTAATAATTTTTCCTTCAATCAGGTTGCCTCTTTTAACTTTACGCTGTCTTTACTAAGTGTAATCGGTTACAAAACAAAACAAAAAAATTAAATTGGAGGAATTATTATGAAATTTAAATCTAAACTATTAACTTTAACTCTTACGGGAATGATATTTATCAGCTCTGCCATACCTGCCGCCGCAGCCGATATAACTGCACCTAACATTTCCCAAAATCAAATCACAAACACCGCTCAAAGCAATTCTGTTGAGGCTATGTCAGTTGATGTTTTGGGTGAACACGGTAAACAATTAACACCCGTAGGACAGGATATATACGAAATGATTTATGAAAAGTTCAGAAATTTTGATGTAAAATCTGAAAACTTTAGCATTAGTACAAGTCTTAAATTAACAGAAACCATACTCGGTAATATTGATGATTATATTGTTACAGCGCTATCATTGGATCATCCTGAAATTTTTTGGAATGGCGACTATCATATATCTGTAGCACATAAAAGCGGCATAAATGTTGACGAAATATATGTTACAGCAGACAGATATGGTAAATACAGCGACAATAACAATGTTAATCAAATGTTTACTGAATTTGAAAATGCATATAACAACATTATAAGTCAGATGAATGATGATTCAAGTGTACAAACTGACTTGGACAAGTATTTTTGGATTCATGATTATCTTGTTGATAATGTAGAATATGTCGACACAAATAATAGTTTTACAAATTATCCCAGAGAAATTTATCCTGATTATTACAATGCATATGGAGCTATTGTAAACGGAAAAACCTTTTGTCAAGGATATGCGGCTGCATACAAGGTGCTTTGTGATAAGGCAAATCTGGATTGTGTAATGATTGTTGGTAATGATCACTCATGGAACTATGTTAATTTAAATAATAAATGGTATATAGTTGATGTTAGTTCAGATGCTACACAATCTGTAAAATATTTTTACTTTTTCACAAACAATACAGGATATAATCCTAATGATTTTTGTGGGAATTTTTCCATAGAATCCTCAAAACCATTTAAGTTTGGTGATATTAACAAGGATGGCAGATACACAGCATCCGATGCTGCAATACTCAATCAGGACATACTTCTTGGGGAAATTTATGATTACTCATATTCTGAATATATACTTGCTGATGTAGATGGAAATGGTATAATAACATCCAATGACTGCTCTTGGATTATGCAAAAAACATTAAATGCAGGTACTCGTTTTCCTGTTGAAGGTTAATTTACAATGATAATCGGCGTCATAAAAAACGACGCCGATTATTATATATCAATCACTTCATATTAATTATAAACTTATTTTTTAATTTATATATGTGCTGTAACCCGGCTTATTTATCAAATAGTCATACATCGTATTTACATTATCAAGCTCTATTCTGTTTTTTATATCAATACCATCCAGGGCCTCGTCACGATTGATGATAAGCTCATATAACTGATCTTGGGTTAAATAAGATTTGGGGTTAAATTCGGAAGTGACATCCGTTTCTACAAAGCCCATTTGCGCAAGCGCAGATACAGCCTCCCTTGCATACCCCGATATTTCGTCACTGTCGGAAAAACTGGTTAAAACCGACTCGTCAAATTCCGGCAGTTCAAAGTCCACAGGTTTTTCCTCGTACGTCATAAAATAAGGACTGTTGAAATAACGGTAAAGAATAACGAAGGCATCTTCTTTTGTTATATAATCCTTGGGTCTGAAGGTATCATCCCCATATCCGGTTAATATTCCTGTCAGCTCAGCACACAAAAAACTTGTGGCGGATTTATCAATATTATAACAATGCCCGTTGCCATCCCAGCCCATACTCATCTCATAGCGAAGGTCTGTTCCAGAGCTTGAAATAAAGGGAAAATCGTCACTCCCAAGATCTACATCTCTAAATCTGCTTTCGGGTATTATATCCGTTCTGATACAGCAGATATAGTCCCTTTTATCTCCAAGCTCATCCCGTGGAGTATAGTCATTTAAAACCTCATAACCACTTTTTTTTACTTCTTCAAGAAGTTCATTGTATACACTGTTAAGTCTCCATAAATTTCTGTAAGGATGCTCCTGAGGAAAGTATATGTGCGTAGGCATATAATCTGCTGAAATAATATCGGCAACAGTTATATCACTGGGATTTCCGTTAAGGATTTTTACCATAGGGTAAGAAGTAAAGTTTTCCTCTCTATAGTCTGTAGGATTAATAAACAAATCCTTCTCTGTTAATTCACAGGTAGAATAATTATAGCCTTTTTGGCTCCAATAAAATCCAACATCACATACACTTTCATTAAAAAAAGCTGTTACAAAATCATACCTTGTGATATATTCAGATGATGTATCCGCATACACCGGAGAAGAAAACATCAAAACTACTGCCATGACAGATGACAAAATTATTTTAATAGTTTTTTTCATTGTAAAACCTCCCTGATGATAACAAAACAGACAGTTAATCTGTTTTATCCTTTATCTTTAATTACTCAATACAGAAGTATATTTCCATCCGACAGAAAATTATATATTGTATACCTGATTCAAAGCTCAATTCTGTTTCTTACAGACAAACTCTGCAAAGCCTCATTATGCTTTTTTAACAGGTCATATAATTGATTTTTTGTTAAATAATCCTTGGGATTAAAACTACAAGTATAATCCGTTTCGGTAAAACCCATCTGAGTAAGTACAGACACAGCCTCCCTTGCATAATCCGATATTTCATCACTGTCCGAAAAACTGTTTAATACTGACTTATCAAATTTGGGCAGTTCAAAATCCACAGGTTCTTCATAATATGTCATAAAATAAGGGTTGTTAAAATAACGATATAGAATAACAAAAGCATCCTCCCTTGTAATATACTTCTTTGGTCTAAAGGTGTTGTCACCATAACCGGTCAATATTCCGGTCATCTCCGCACACAAAAAACTTGTAGCTGATTTATTCACATTACAACAACTCAGGGTTCCGTTCGATCCTCTGCTTATCTCAAAACTAAGGTCTGTACCGAATATGGTAATGTAAGGAAAATCATCACTGCCCAAATCCACATCAGCAAAGCTGCTTTCCGGCATAAAATCAACTTTCATACAGCAAATATAATTTTCTTTGTTTTTCAAGTCCTCCTCAAGGAGGAAATCATTGTATACTTCGTATCCCTTTTCTCTTAACTCATCTAAAAGTCCATCATATGCGCTGTCCATATTCAATAAATTTTCCTGACTTTGTTTCATGGGAATACATATATGGGTAGGTACATAATCATCTGTTATAATATCTGAAATATCTATATCCTCAGGATCGCCCTTAACGACTTTTACCATAGGGTAAGAATTAAAGTTTTTTTCTCTGTAGTCTGTGGGATTAATAAATAAATCCTTTTCTCTAGATTTACAGGCGGAATAATTATAATTAAACTGATCCCAATAAAGCTCTACATTGCATACACCTTCATTAAAAAAGGCTGTTACAAAATCATACCTTGTAACATATTCAGGCGAAGTATCCGCATATACCGAAGAAGAAAACAGCAAAGATGTGATCATAACGGTTGATAAAATCACTTTAATCAGTCTTATCATTATTAATCCCTCTTTTCAAATTTATTGTATCTTTATTATAACATATTTTATCATAATATATATTACTTTTTGGTTACATTAATATAATTAAATTAAATATATAAACAAAAAACGACTTAATTAAACAAAATAAAACAGGCACTGTATAATACCTACAATACCTGTTTTTAAGCCAAACAATTTTTATAACTAAATATTTACTTCAAAACTATATAATTTAAAATAATCCCCCATTTGTCGGCAGCATTCCTCAAACTTATACCTGACTACCATTTTTTTAATAAAATTAATTTATAGGTTGCCTTTTTTTAAATCATTTTGTCTTTTCCTTTTATAAAAGCATAAAGCTGATTTAAATAGCTTTATTTGCTTGAAAAAAGGAGGATATAAATGAAAAAATCAAAATTATATTACTTAGTTGAAAACAGCAAAAACAAAGACATGAATTCAATGTTAATACTGTACAATGACTTTAATAGTCTTCTAAAAAAATACGCACGAAAATTATACGATGAAGATGCATATAATGAGCTGACTCTTGGATTTATCAAATGTATATATAAGATGCCAATTTATGATAAAAAATTTCAAGAAAATGATATGTACATTATTTCCTACATTGAAACAGCGATTAAAAACCAATACGTTAATTTGGTGAAAAATAAAGTAAGGAAACAAAATCATGAGTTTGCACAGGATTATTCAATAATTGACGCCATAGACAGTAAATTTGAAAGTTATAGGGATTTGGAAGACCAAAAACTTTTAATATTCATAGAAAAATACTTACAGAAGATGAATTTAATATATTTATAAAAAAGTACATATATGGATTGACCGATAAGCAAATAGCAAATTCGTTGCATATAAGCAGACAAGCTGTAAGCAAGCGTATATCCAAAATATCGGAAAAAATAAAAGATGCCTACCTAAAAAATTATTTTTCTCACATTAGCTCCGACAGGTAAATTTACTTTATCCTTTTTTTGAAAGTCTCTCACTTGATTTTGTGGGAGACTTTTTGATTTTGACATAACATAATATACATTAATAATTTTTCCTTCAATCAGGTTGCCTCTTTTAACTTTACGCTGTCTTTACTAAGTGTAATCGGTTACAAAACAAAGCAAAAAATTGAATTGGAGGAATTATTATGAAATTTAAATCTAAACTATTAACTTTAACTCTTACGGGAATGATATTTATCAGCTCTGCCATACCTGCTGCGGCGGCTGATATAACTGCACTTAACACTTCCCAAAATCAAATTGCAAACACTGCACAAAGCAATTCCATTGAGGCTATGTCAGTTGATGTTTTGGGACCGCACGGTCAAAAATTGTCAGATATAGGGCAAGTTTTATACACGGAGATATATAATGCATTTTCTGATCCGTCCGTAAGTGCATATACAATCTTTTTAGATGAAACCAAATATGCATCCGGAATATCAGAAACCACTTTTAGAAATATAAAAGATAGTGTTTCATTAGCTGTATTTCTTGATCATCCGGAACTTTTCTGGAACCATAACTATAATTTGTCTGTGGGATACAAAAACAGCTATAATAATATAATTGATATAAACGTTACAGCCCTTAGGTATAATGGATATAGCAACGTAAGCAGTAAAATATCGGCTTTTAACACCAAATGTAATAACATTATTAGCCAAATGAATTCAAATTCTGATGTTAAAACAGACAGAGATAAATTTCTTTGGATTCAAAATTATCTTATTGATAATTTGGTTTATCCCAGTAGTAATGGCAACGACTATAGCAATTATCCAATAGAACAATATCCTAACTATTATAATGCCTACGGCGCTATTGTAAACGGCACAGCTGTTTGCCAAGGATATGCAGCAGCTTTTAAAACATTATGCGACAGAGCCGGAGTTGACAGTGCTATGGTGATAGGCACAAAAAATGATGGAGCACATTCTTGGAATTATGCAGGTTTAAACAATAAATGGTATTTGGTTGATGTTACAAATAATGATGCAAGCTCAAATCACTACAAATACTTTTTAAGTGCAAACAATAGTGAATATGAAGCAGACCTCTCATGTGATGATTTGACTCCACAATCATCATATGCTTTCAAGCTGGGAGATGTTAATCAAGATGGTCTGCTTACAGCTAATGATTCTTCTGAGCTTTTGTCCGATATTACTTCAAACCAAATATATTATTATACCTATTCCGAATTTATAGCTGCCGATGTGAATGATGATGGAAAATTAACCGCTAGTGATTGTGCTTATATTCTGCAAAAAGTTTTGGATAATACTTTTAAATTTCCCGCTGAACAATAATATTTAGTAAAAAACCGGCTTCACTAAGGAGCTGGTTTTTAATAGAACCTAAAATTGATCCCAATAATCCCATGAACCGTTTACTGCATCATCATAAACATTATATCTATCCTTTAAGTACAAATAATTATACGTCATAATGGCATCAAGTTTTTCTTCTAATCTGACGCTAAGCTCCTCCATTTCTATATTTGTCAAGTAAGACTTTGGATTTAACTTTCCGTTACGGTCAGGTTCAACAAAACCTATCTGAGTTAATACCGATACCGCATCACGTGCATATGGAGATATATCCTCATAATCGCTGTAATCATGAAGTACCCCTTCTTTTGTGGTTGGCATATCAGGATCCCTCTTATCTTCCCCACATGTCATAAAATAAGGATTATCAAAAATACGATAAATTATTGTAAGGGCATCTTCCTTTGTAATATAATTTTCAGGTTTAAAGGTTTTGTCCGGATAACCGATCAAAATACCGGTAAAATCAGCACACATAAAACTTGTATTTGCATCAAACTCATTTGAATAATTTTTATTAAAATTTGATTCAATGTCATCATTTCTCAAATCTACATCACTAAATCTGCTCTCCGGGGTCAGGACCTTTATGTACCCATAGTAATCATCCCTTTCCTCACCCTTTTTTGTGTATATATCGGAAGTAGTATCATACTTTATATAGCCTGAATTTAGCAGATCCCTGTTTATTTTTTGGTATCTGCTGTCAAGCTCGGTACGCCAGCCTACCTTATAGATGTATATATAATTTGCATCAAACTTCTTGATTTCTTCCAGAATATTTATTTCTTCAGGCTCACCCCTTACCACTTTTGTCATAGGAAAAGAAGAATAATTATCTTTTATATCATCTACAGGATTTATAAAAAGCTCCTTTTTTTCATTTGAATGAGTTCCAAATGAGTAAGAATGAGCACTCCACACGGTTTCAACATTGCATACGTCGTATGTAAAAATATTTGTCACAAAATCATACCTTGTAACATATTCAGGTGATGTATCCGCATATACCGAAGAAGAAAACAGCAAACATGTCGTCATAACGGTTGATAAAATTAATTTAATCAGTTTCTTCATTATAAACCCTCCTTTACTAATATCTTATATATTTATTATAACATATCAATCTATTACAAATATTTTTATTGTATTACACTTTTGTAACATATCTGAGAATAAAAAAAAGCAAGCGTATTTAAACGCCTGCTTTAATATTTACTTCAAACCTATATAATTTAAAACAAACTCCCTCTGCCGGCAGCATTCCTCAAACTTATACCTGACTCCCGCAGGTGCAAACTTATGTGCTCCCGAATAATGCTTTGTACATATATTTATAAATCGTTTAGGATACATCAGAAGAGCATATAATACGGCTATATCCCTGTCATCGGAGGGATTGAGAAGGGTATAGTTATACAGTATTTCATCAATGGAGAGAAAGTCCGTATTTTTACAGGCATACTTTCTGACATACCTTGCAATAAGCTGTGCCGTATCCTCCATAAAATGCCCGGGTCGGAACATTTCCCAATCCGTTATAATCACATTTCTGCCCACAAGGATATTATCCTCCTTAACCGCCCCATGAATAGTGGAAGTGACCCCAAAGGAAAGCTCTTCAAGATTTTTAACGGCGGTACGGGCAGGCTCATAAAAGTCGGCATAGTTTTTGATAAAATCAATATCAAAATCATTGAGCCGCTTTGAACAGCCAAGTTGTTTCTTAATGGCTTTCAGCCTTGATAATCCCTTTTTGTAATCCTCCAGAATATCCCATCTTTGGCAGTCAATGCCCCTGAGTACTCCGTGCATAGCTCCCAGTGCCGAAAACACCTCCTTCATTACAGAAGAATTTTCAAACTCCGGATTATGCCCTCTCACCGCCTCGGTCATTATGTATCGTCCTTCTTCACCCTCGGCGCATATATTTCCGGCGGAGGAAAGTATAAATCTGTCGCATACCTTTAAACCGCTCTTGAAAAGCCTTTCCTTTATTTCAAAAAGCTCCCTTAGCCTCTCTTCCGAAAGTGAGGTCGGTATCAGGCGAAATTCCCCCTTATGACACTTAACGGTATAAAAATATTTGGTTTTATATACACATAGGGGAGTCACCCCAAAGCTTTCCGCTATCCTTATCATATCTTCCATATAAATCACCTGCCGAATTTTTTGCCTGTACAAATACAATATATGCGATAAGTATGGCGGATATTTATAAAAGCCGCAATTTTATATTGAATATTTGTTGGTTTTGTGGTTAAATAATTATTACTTAATTAATGATAAATGAAGATAAATTTACATCTGCTAAAGTTTTCTTAACGCTATATCGAATTTCAAGAAATTCGACAGGCACGCTAAAAACTTCTTAACGCAGATAAATTTATCTTTGAAATACTTAATTAAGCAGTGTTTTTAAAGGAGGCTTTATCATGTGTGGCTTTTGCGGCTTTACAGGAAATATAGATAACAGAGAAGAAGTTATCAATGAAATGATGAACAAGATCATACACAGGGGACCGGACAGCGCCGGTGTACACTCGGATGAGGACATCACTCTTGGCTTTCGCAGGCTGAGTATAATTGACTTAAGCGACGGCGCACAGCCCATGTACAATGAGGACAATTCCCTTGTGATAGTCTTTAACGGCGAAATATACAACTATCAGTCCATAAGGGACAAGCTTATTGAAAAGGGTCATATCTTTAAGACCCATGCGGATACGGAGGTACTTATCCACCTCTATGAGGATAAAAAAGAGGAAATGTTAAATGACCTCAGGGGTATGTTTGCCTTTGTCATCTATGACTTAAAAAATAAAAAGCTCTTTGCCGCAAGGGACTTTTTCGGTATAAAGCCTTTTTACTACGCACAGATAAAGGGAAATCTTATCTTTGGCTCGGAGATAAAGAGCTTTTTACCCCATCCCGACTTTAAAAAAGAGGTAAATCCCGTTGCTCTTGAAAACTATCTTACCTTCCAGTATTCCGTACTTGAGGAAACCTTTTTCAAGGGTGTGTACAAGCTTATGCCGGGACATTACCTTACCTATGAAAACGGCAAGGTAACCACAAAAAGATACTTCCAGCCGGAATTCAAGCCGGAACAGGCAGGCTTGCAGGATACCATTAAAAAAGTTGAGGATGTTATGCAGGACTCTGTGGAGGCACACAAGGTCAGCGATGTTGAAGTTGGCTCCTTCCTCTCCAGCGGCGTTGATTCAAGCTACGTAGCGGCTACCTTTAACGGGGACAAAACCTTCACCGTAGGCTTTGACTATGAAAAGTATAATGAAATAGGCTATGCGGAAAAGCTTTCCGAAAAGGTGGGCATAGAAAACTATTCCAAAATAATCTCCACAGACGAATACTGGGACAGCCTTAAAAAGGTACAGTACCATATGGATGAGCCACTTGCCGACCCTTCCGCAATAGCCCTTTACTTTGTAAGCCGCCTTGCCTCAAAGTATGTTAAGGTTGCACTTTCCGGCGAGGGTGCGGATGAATTTTTTGGTGGCTACAATATATATAAAGAACCTATGGATCTTGCGATTATGCACATCTTCCCCAAGTTTGTACGCAAGGGACTTGCAGCCATGGTAAAGGCACTGCCATTTTCCTTTAAGGGCAAAAACTATATTATAAGAGCATCTCAGGACTTGGAAGAAAGATTTATAGGCAATGCAAAGATGTTTTCAGAAAAGGAAAGAGAGAGCATACTTAAAAATCCTACGGGAAAATACAATCATATGGAAATCACCAAACCTTACTACGACTTTACAAAGGGACTTGATGATGTAACACGTATGCAGTTTATTGACCTTAACCTGTGGATGGTAGGGGATATACTCCTTAAGGCTGATAAAATGAGTATGGCAAACTCCCTTGAGGTAAGAGTGCCTTTCCTTGATAAAAATGTATTTAATGTTGCCTCAAAGATACAAAGCGACTATAGGGTGAACCGTCAGGCAACCAAATATGTATTCCGTATGGCGGCAAAGGAACATCTTCCCGATGATGTTGCCACCAAGAAAAAGCTTGGTTTCCCTGTACCTATACGTGTATGGCTTAAAGAGAATAAATATTATAATATAGTAAAGGAAGCCTTTGAAAGCAAAGCTGCCAAAGAATACTTCAACACAGATAAAATACTTGCCTACCTTGATGACCATAAGGCAGGCAAATGCGATAACAGTCGTAAAATATGGACTATATATATGTTCCTTGTCTGGCATAAGGAATATTTTGAAGAAGCTGCATAATTTACTTTGCTACAAGAAAAGCAGGAATCTCCTTTTGTGGGGTTAATGAAAAAAAGCAATTTTATATTGCGGTAATATAGAAAATGATTTTACCCATAGGTTTTACAAGCCTATAACAATTATACAAATAAAAACAGGATTGCCAATGAACTGACCCCCAAAAGTTAGACCTAAAAAATCTAACGATTGGGGGTCACCTCACAAATTTTTACAGCAATTCCATTTTTATTATTCCAGATTTTCCATTTTATCAAGAAGTCCTTCAAACACCTTTAAAGCTTCTTCAACAGGCTTAGGAGAAGTCATATCCACTCCCGCACCATTAAGCAGGTCAATGGAATACTTTGAGGAACCTCCCTTAAGGAAGTTAAGATAGCTTTCGGCGCCGTTATTATTAAGTATATTTTGTGAAAGAGCAATAGCGGCAGAATATCCCGTAGCATACTGATATACATAGTAAGCCGTATAAAAATGAGGTATTCTTGCCCATTCCCAGGCAATTTTATCATCATATACAAGCCCGTCACCAAAATACTTTTTATTGAGATTAAGGTAAATATCATTGAGCACATCAAAGGTAAGAGCACCACCCTCCTCCACAAGCTTATGAGCCTCCATCTCAAACTCCGCAAACATAGTCTGACGGAAAAGAGTGCCCCTGAACTGCTCCATAAAGTAATTAATCAGATAAGCCTTAAAAGCCTTGTCCTCGGTAGTTTTAAGCAAATATTCCATAAGCAGCGCCTCATTTACCGTTGAAGCAACTTCGGCAACAAAGATAGTGTAATCCCCATATACAAATGGCTGATTGTCCCATGTGTAATGGCTGTGCATGGCATGACCCATTTCATGGGCAAGGGTAAACATAGAGTCCACGGTATTGTTGTAATTAAGGGAAACAAAGGGATGACAACCGTATGCTCCCCATGAATAGGCACCGCTGCGTTTACCCTCATTTTCGTAAATATCTACCCAACCCTCATTGTTTAAAGCGGATGAAAGAGTTGACACATAGTCCTCTCCCAGCACTGAAACAGCCTTAAGCACCTCTGCCTTTGCATCCTCGTAGGTCTTGGAGTTATCCACATCAGGCACTATAGGTGTGTATAAGTCATAGAAATGCAGCTCATCAAAACCAAGCATTTTTTTCCTTAACGCAACATAGCGATGCAGCAAAGGAAGGTGTTTATTTACCGTATCAATAAGGTTTGTATACACACTGACGGGTATATTTCCGGCAGAAAGCATACTTTCAAGGGCGGAGGAATAGTTTCTTACCTTTGCAAAAGCAATATCCTTTTTAACCGATGAGGAATAGGTTGCCGCAAGAGTATTTTTCTGTTTGTAATAGGTATCGTAATAAGCATCAAAGGCTGACTTTCGCAAAGTCCTGTCCTTGCTTTCCAGATAGGAAATATAAGTACCGTGACTCAAAGAATGTTTTTTGCCATTGCTGTCAGTAATATCCGGGAAGGTCATATCCGCATTTTCAAGCATATAATAAATGTTTGAGGCCGCATTTCCCACTTCATAGAACTGTGCAAGAAGTTCCTCCTTGTCTTTTGAAAGTATATGTTCTCTGCTCCTTAAAATATCCTCTATATAATGCCTGTAAAGAGAAAGGGGTTCTTTGCTCAGAGCCGCCTCAAGCTCATGGGCATCAAGGGAAAGAACAGCAGGCTCAATAAAGGCAGTTGCCGATGAAAAGATGGTAATAAGGCTTTCGGACTTATCTGCCATAGCCTGATAAAATGTATTTGTACTGTCTTCATTGGAACGCAGTCCCGCATATACATAAAGATAGTCAACCCGCCTCATTATATCATCACGTTTTGACAAGATTTCCCATAGACCAGCTATAGTAATCTTATCACCGTAAGCCTTAAAAAGCTCAATTTCCTTTTTTACCTCGTCGAATTCCTTCTCCCAAAGCTCATCGGAAGAAAACATATCTTCAATTTTCCACTTAAATTCCTCTTTAACTTCGTTTCTTTTTAGCATAATTTCTCCTTTCGACATAAAAAAAATTAAAAATAATCATTGCCATATTGCACATACCATAGTATAATTATAATAGAAAATTGTTAAAAATAAACAATAAAATTATTAATAATCTATTTTTTATTAATAGGAGGTATTTTTTATGAGTCTTAAGGTTTTAGTTGTAGCCTCCGAGGTTTCTCCATATGCAAAAAGCGGCGGACTTGGCGATGTTACAGGCTCGCTGCCAAAAGCACTCAAGGCTAAGGGGGTTGACGTAAGGGTTGTTTTCCCTAAGTACCGCACCATTAAGGAAAATTTGTTGACAAGCTGTGAGTATATTTCATCATTTAACGTCACACTTGACTGGCGTGTGCAAAAAGCGGATATATATACCATTAAATCGGCTGATGTGCCTACATATATGATAGGCAATGACTATTACTTCGGAAGAGGCGGCTATTACGGATACGGTGACGACAATGAAAGATTTGCCTTTTTCTGTAAAGCCTCTATTGAATTTTTAGATTATATAGACTTTATTCCGGATGTTATCCACTGCAACGACTGGCAGACGGGACCTATCAGTATTTATGTTAAGGACGTTTATTCAAAGATTAAGTATTTTTCAAATATAAAGACATTGTTTACCATACACAATATCCAGTATCAGGGCATATTCACCAGGGATACCCTCCGTATGATGGATCTTAACGACGGCTATTTTGTAAATGACAAGATGGAATTTTATAATATGGTAAACTTTATGAAGGCAGGTCTGCTGTATTCGGATATGATTACCACGGTAAGCGAAACCTATGCAAAAGAGATACAGACGCCTCAGTATGCCTACGGACTTGATGGTGTACTTCAATGCAGAAGCCAATATCTCAGGGGCATAGTAAACGGAATAGACTATTCGGTAAATGACCCTGCAACTTCAAACAAAATATATAAAAACTATGATGTCAACAGTCTGGGTGATAAGGTGCAAAATAAGACCGGACTTCAGGCTGACCTTGGCTTGCCGGTACGTGAGGACGTGCCAATGCTTGCCGTTATATCAAGGCTGGTTGACCAGAAGGGTATCAATCTTATTTTGCAGGCTGCAAACGAACTCCTCTATAAGGATATACAGCTTGTTATACTGGGCACCGGCGACAGCCATTACGAGAACATATTCAAAGACCTCAGCTATCGCTATCCCGATAAGGTAAGTGCAAATATCCTCTTTGACGATAATCTTGCTCAAAAGATATATGCGGGAGCCGATATATTCCTTATGCCAAGTCTGTTTGAACCATGCGGCTTAGGTCAGCTCTTTGCAATGAGCTACGGTACAATACCCGTTGCAAGGGCAACCGGCGGACTTGTAGATACCGTCAAGCACTTTAACACTGATACCAATGAGGGTACAGGTTTCCTGTTCAACGACTATGACTGCGGCGGACTTATGTGGGGCATAAATGAAGCACTTAATGTTTACTACGATAAAGAAAAATGGTCTATCCTTATGAAAAACGCTATATCCGAAAGATTTTCGTGGGATAACAGTGCCGAAAAGTATATTGAACTTTATAAGGAAATCTGCGGTATAACTGAATAAAAACACCAAAGGGTAATGCAAAAATATCTGCACTACCCTTTTTTAATTCTATGTAATGTTATTTTTTCATATCCCTTAAAAATTTGGCAAGCTGTTCAGCCTCACCCTGTTTAACATTGTTTTTGTTGATGATTACGCCCTCCTTAAAAGAACCTAACTTAATATAGTTCTCCCTTTCCATAACATAATCAAACTTTTCCGGTTTAATCTCTCTTTTGCCCTCATTTGTTTCAACCACAAGAACATCGTCAAAAACCGTAATCTTCATATGCTCCACCCTGGAAATCAGATTCCAGATAATACCGCCTATAACAGGTATCAGAGCCCACACAAGCATAACGGCAAAAAGCGCAACGGTCTTTGTACCGTCACCCTCAACAGACTGTCCCGTACTCATCATATAGTAGTTATAACAAATAACAACGCCTGCCACAAGCAAAAACAAAAAGTAAGCCCTGCCCATAAGCACCCTTACTATTTCCGTCCTTTCCCTGCGGTTTACATTACCTTCGATTACAAATCTTTCTTCCATAGTCAAATCTTCTCCAATTCAAAATATATTTCGCAAAGCAGCCCTTTTTCACCAGTAATAGTGGCATAGCGGCAATTATCTTTTTTAATAAGCTTAATATCAACTTTATCTGACATTACACACTGTTTTAAATAAGCTATTTTAAGCCTTGAAATACGATTGCCGTTATACTCTTCTTCGGTAAGCAGATCAGTAACCCATGTAAGGTAGCTGATGTTATTTGCATGCTGATTTGTATCTGTATCATGCCTTGCCACAATAATGCTGCTGCTTACTTCCTCTTCACCCTCAGGATGCCTTATTTTAAAGTCGGTCTCAACTGGCAGCGCCTTAAGCTCACCGTACTTAGCCTGCATCTCCTCATCTACCCTTACGGGTTTAAGCTTAAGCCTGTCGGTAAATACCCATCTTGAAGACGCCCTTAATACTTCTTCACCTGCGGAAGTATAAGCATTAAATCCTCTGTGAGCCATTATGCCCTTAAACATGGCAGGATAGGTTTCAACTGTCAGCTTGTCCGCCCATTTAACCGGTTTTAAAAAACAAATATCCCAGTCACGTATAACCCAGCCACGCTTTGTTTCATAAAACCAGTCCATAGTCAGACCGGCATATTCCGAATGAAGTATTGCCGCCTCCTGTAAGTATAACATCATTTTTGAAGCAGGTGCGGTATAATCGAATTTTAATCCGTGATAGTCAATGTCAAAGGTTACTTTAATCAAAAAATCTCCTCCCGTCAGAAGAATTATACCATAATATACGAGATAAAAAAACAAAAATCCAACCGTTGTAATAACTTTTTATATTTTACTCACAGCAGCTGCAATAAACATTCTTTTATATAACTAACGGCTGAATAAAAAACATTTATTGCAACGGCAAAAACTCTAAGACTTGACAAGGTGATTTTTTAAGCATAAAATATCCATATATTACGAAAGTTGAGGTGCCGATATGCCAAAATCACACAGCTCACATCAGCAGATTGATGATACCGATTTTAAAATAATAGATTTATTGCGCAGCAATGCCCGTATTTCCGTTAAAGAAATAGCCGATACGGTTTTTCTCTCTCCCACTGCCATTTCTTCACGCATTGACAAGCTGGAAAGAGACGGAATCATTGACGGTTATCACGCACACATAAGTCCGGCAGCTCTTGGGTACAACATTAAGGCTTTTATTAACCTTGAGGTTGAACCAAATCAAAAACAAGAGTTTTATCCCTATATAGAAAGCTGTTGCAACGTGGTTGAATGCAGCTGTGTAACAGGAGATTTTTCCATGCTGATAGAGGTAGTTTTTAAAGACACTGCCGCACTTGATAAATTTATAGGAGAACTTCAGCACTTTGGCAAGACAAAAACTCAGATAGTTTTTTCAACAAGTGTTGAACACAGGGACTTTTTTTATAAAATACGTGAATAATTTTACATCTCTTAATTTTTATCAATAACCTTAATAATTTTTTTCGGAAAATTTTTATAAAAAGTCTTGTAATTTATTTGTAATAATAGTATAATAATCCCAAGAGAAGTAGCTTAGGATCTTATGATTCTGCTGACAAAGCTAATTAATTATCTTTTCTTTTATCTTTTTCCTTTTTTTCTTGGTAACCCCAAGGCATATATGAAAGGGCATCGTTTACACGGTGTCCTTTTTCTTTTGCAAAAATAAGTTAACTTTCTACAGGCATTGACAAGAAGTTAAAGTAATGATACAATATAATTACAGGGTTAGCTTAAACTAACTAAAAATCAACTGTAAACATATTTTGCAATTTTATCGGAAAGGTGGTTATATTATGATTAATGCAATCAATATCGTATTATCTTATATTCCTGCCTCGATTTTCGCAATTGTACTCGTCTTAATAATCAGGCTTATTAAAAGGTATATGATAAATCTGTCCGGCAATAAGAATATAACATTAAATCAATAACAAAGCTGCTGCCTTTATACAACCTATCTCTGTATATTTTTTTCTTTGATGAGCAAACTACTTAAGTAATCAATATACAGGAGGTCTTACAATGGAAGTATTAAAGGTATCGTCAACGTCACAGCCAAAATCGGTTGCAGGTGCAATAGCGGCTATCGTAAGAAACAATAATGAGGTAGAAATACAAACAATAGGAGCGGGTGCAGTCAATCAGGCTGTAAAAAGCGTTGCCATAGCAAGGGGATATGTTGCCCCAAACGGAATTGAACTGGTGTGTGTGCCTGCCTTTTCTCAACTGGAAGTGGACGGGGAAATAAAGACCAGCATACGCTTTCAGGTAGGCAGTAGATAAATATGCTAAAAAGGATATTACAATCAAAAAACTGTAATATCCTTTTATTTATATCACTTCAACAAACCTATAGGTTTTGGCAAAACCTATGTTAAAAATCTTTTTATTTTTACCACATAAAACTACTATTTTTCTTTTTCCTTAATTCCACAGTGGAATTCCTACTTTTCTACGAGAAAAGTAGGAAAAAGCGCCACTAATTCCGAAGCGTGGAGCACGGCTTAGGGGCGTGAACGCCGCCCCTAAGAACCCGCATTTCATCGTTCAGGTATTTGCCTTAATTTTTTTTACGCCGCCTGTTTTATAGGCGGCTAAAAAATTGCAGCAAATTCTTTTGTTGGAGTTTTAAGTGGTTGTTTTTGTTAGGTAGTTTTCCTTTATCGGTATGTATGATATTAGATTATAAGTTTGCTTGTTATTGTCAGGTAGATTTCCTTTACCGATAAGTATAATATTACGTTATAAGTTTGGTTGTTATTTTTAAGTTTAACTTTGTTTTAAACCCTTACAATAATCTCGTTCCTGCCAATTTATATAAACATTAAGAACGAATTAAACTAACTTAACAGTAAACCTTTTCCTAAAAAATAATATCTAAACTTTGGGCAAACTAAGGCAAGCTAACAGAAACAACCAACTAAATATCCAACAAAAGTATTTGCAAAGATTTTTAGCTGCCTATAAAACAGGCAGCGTTAAGAAAATCAGTGCAAATGCTCTAGGGGCTTAATGAGGGTTCTTAGGGGCGGCGTTCCCGCCCCTAAGTCGTGCCCCACGCTTCGAAATTAGTGGCGTTTTTGCCTACTTTTCTCGTAGAAAAGTAGGAATCCCATTGTGGGATAAAAGGAAAAATAAAAACAGCAGATTTATGTTGTGATAATAAAAAAGATTTAAGTCTTAGATTTTGCCAAAACCTATGTATTTTTTCAAATGGTTCCGTTAAGCTCCAGATACAGATTCTTTGCATAGCTGTCGGTCATACCGCAGATAAAATCATTTATAAGCATAAGCCTTAAATAAAGCTTTACATCCTCATCACAGCCACTTGAATACACCCGATAAATATATTTATAATTATCCGAAACTATAGCCATAAGCTTTTTATTAAGAATATTTGAGTTGTGTGGTGTATCAAACTCAATGGCAGCAGTCACAAACTTATCCATAAGAAAATAAATCATATTTCCTTCACTTATTTCCATCTTAAGTATCTGTTTTGATAAAAATACATATCTGTAAGCCAGATCGCTCAGCGCAAATGAGAGCACACTTACCGGAGAAACATCCAAAAGCTCCGTTTTAAAGCTGCCGTTCAATATCTCATCATAATTATTTATAAAAGCATCGGCAGCGTTTTCAAGCATCAGCAGCTGAATGTAAACCACCCAGTTTTGAACCGCATTGGATCCGGGAGAAGTCAACCCCTCCGCACGATTATAATAGGTTTCAAGCTTACTTACCGCAGACAAATAAATATCCCTGCTTTTTTCATCGCTGCACATTGACATATATCTTCCGCTTTTTAACTCGCTTAAAAGTAAGTGATAGCTTATTATACCCTTTTTGCAGGCATCCTCAATATCTGCGGTTTTATAGGCTATGTCATCGGCAGCCTCCAATATGTATGTAAGGGGATAACGACAGCCAACGGCACCTGTACTTTCCTCAATACGTTTAAAAAGCTCCTGTTCCGCAAAAAAATAACCCATTTTTTTATCCTTTATATTTCCGCTTTTCTTATTAATTCCCGTAGACGGTACGGGATATTTAACTATGGTATTGAGCAGAGCAAAGGTAAGATTCATACCGTTTTCATCCACCAAAAAATGAAGCTTTGACAATAATCTGAGTGCTTGGGCATTACCTTCAAAAAAGTAAAAATCATTCTGCATCTGACTGTTTAATATTTCCGTCAATGGCTTATCCTTATATTTCAGTTCAGGCATATTGTCCTTATACCATTCCCTGATTGCATCCTCGCCGAAATGACCGAAGGGTGGGTTGCCTATGTCATGTACAAGTCCGGCACATTCAAGTATGCTGCATATATCTTCCTTAACCTTTAGAGTAACCTCTCTGTCTATTCCTCTTTGCATTACCCCCTCAAATATAGTCTGACCAAGGGACTTTGCAAAGGATGATGCCTCCAGAGAATGGGTAAGTCTGGTACGCACAAAATCACTTTTATCCAAGGGAAATACCTGGGTTTTATCCTGTAAGCGCCTGAATGAGGCGCTACCTATTATCCTGTGATAATCCTTTTGAAATTCACTGCGCAAATCATTGGGATTTACCCTGTGAACACCTCTTGCACGGGAAGAACATAAAAGCTGTGACCATTTCATAAAAATCACCTCGGAATAATTATAACACAGGATACAATAAAATAACAGATTGACTTAAATTAATATGGAAATATGGCAAAAATTCAGTTAATTTTCATTTATAAAGCGGTGTAATGTAAACAAAACCTTAACATTTGCGTACTATAATATGAATATGCACGAAGTAAAACAAAGGAATTATATAATGCAAAAAAAATTTTCTCCACTATATCCGCTCAAAGCTTTTGATAAAAATTACAGATACGGTTGTATGACTGACTTATGCAGTGAAGATTTTTAAACAACGTTAAAAACAATACACAAGGAGTGAAAAATTATGGATTCAAAAAACTTACATGAATTTGATGCAGAAAAAATAGACAGACTGTTTCAACAAGCAATGGATGGAGAAATTACATCTGATTTGATACCAATAAACGATACCACAGTCAACATAATGATGGACAGAACAAAGCTGCTGATGGGCACAATAGTAGATTATAAAGAGCTTATGATGATGTATGCCTGTGCCATGAAGGAAATCAGAACAAAGTTTGATGTTCTTAATACGGAATTTAAAATACGATACCAGCGTAATCCCATCAGATTTATCAATACCCGCCTGAAACGAACAGCCAGCATTGTAGAGAAACTGGGAAGGCAAAAACTTCCATTTTCTCCGGAAAACATAGAAAATCACATAAATGATGTTGCCGGCATACGTGTCGTCTGCTCATATATTGATGATATTTACACCATTGCAGATTCACTTCTGCATCAGGACGATGTGACCCTTATTACCAAAAAGGATTATATTGCTAATCCAAAGCCCAACGGTTACCGCAGCCTGCATCTCATTGTCAGCATCCCCGTATTCTTTGCCGAAAGAAAGAAGGAAATGAAGGCAGAGGTACAGATACGTACTATTGCTATGGACTTTTGGGCAAGTCTGGAGCATCAGCTGAAATACAAACAGGAAATACCAAATCAGCAGGATATTATTATGCAGCTTAAGGAATGTGCGGAGGTTATAAATGCAACGGATGAAAAAATGCTGAATATCCGTCGGCAGATTGAAGCTGCATCGGACATTCCCACCGAAGAGGATATTCTTTTTGAAAAACTGTGCAGACTTGACATAAATCCGGATTGAATATTATCATAAAAACACTGCTGTTATATATCAAATATTTTTTTTGACAAAAATTATATAATTATATATAATTTATAAAAAATAACCAACTATTGGAGGAAATATGGAGGAACTTAAGAGAACCGAACTTTTACTGGGAAGAGAAAGTATTGAAAAACTTAAAAATTCTTACATAGCAATATTCGGAATAGGCGGAGTAGGCGGATATACAGCGGAGGCACTGGCAAGGAGCGGAGTAGGTAAGCTTGATTTGATTGATAACGATACTGTTGCTCTTTCCAACATTAACAGGCAGATTATAGCCCTTCATTCAACGGTAGGCAGGTACAAGGTTGATGTAATGAAAGAAAGAATATACGATATAAACCCTGATGCAGAAGTAAACGCTATAAGATGCTTTTTTCTGCCGAAAAACAAAGATGAATTTGACTTTGGCAAGTATGACTATATAGTTGACGCAGTTGATACGGTAAGTGCAAAAATTGCAATTATAGAGGAGGCAAAGAAAGCGGGAGTACCTGTTATAAGCTCAATGGGAGCAGGCAACAAGCTTCATCCCGAAATGTTTGAGCTTGCCGATATATCAAAAACCTCGGTATGTCCACTTGCTAAGATAATGCGTAATGAGCTTAAAAAAAGAAGAATTACCGACGTCAAAGCAGTATACTCAAAGGAACCTCCAATTAAACCCGATTTAATTGATGAAAAGTCCGGAAAGCCTGTTCCGGGCAGCATATCTTTTGTTCCCTCCGCAGCGGGACTGATAATTGCAGGGGAGATAATAAGACAATTAACAGGCATAGAATAAAAAAAATTAATTGGACTTGCAATATTTACTTTAAGCGGCATAAATATATACAGTCAATTAAATTTTGGAGGTAACTCTATGAACTGTGGAAACAACAATATTATCTGGATCATCTTAATCTTACTCTTCTGCTGCGGAAATAACGGCTTAAACGGTATCTTCGGCGGCTGCGGCAACGACAACTGCACATGGATCATCATCCTTATCCTCCTTTTCTGCTGCGGCGGCAACAGCTTCGGACTTTGCGATAACAAGTGCTGATAATCATTAACTACAAAGGCGCCATATTGGCGCCATTTTTTATGCAAAATTTTATATTGCAATTTATAAAAAAAAGGCGTAATATAAAAAATGTACAAAAAAATTTATTCAGGGAGGTGTGAAATGGACACACAACAGATTATTTCAATAATTATATTTGCTGTAACCATGACAGCAATAATGACAGAAAGACTTCACAGAGCCCTTGCCGCCGTTGCGGGAGCTATACTGCTGATTATCTTTCACATACTGGATGTTGAAAGCTTTGCCTCTTACATTGACTTTAACACGGTAGGCATACTCATAGGTATGATGCTGTTTGTATCGGTGGTCAAGACTTCGGGGCTGTTTGAGTACATAGCTATTAAATCAGCCAAAATATCAAATGGCAGACCATGGGCAATTATGGTAATGTTTTTCATCATCACCGCCTGTCTTTCCGCCTTTCTTGATAATGTAACAACGGTATTGCTTGTGGGTCCTATGACCATAGCCGTTACAGAACTGCTTAAGGTAAATCCCGTACCCTATCTTATAACTCAGATACTTGCCTCAAATATAGGCGGTACGGCTACCCTTATAGGTGATCCCCCAAATATAATGATCGGCAGCTCCGCAAACCTTAGCTTTATGGACTTTATAGCAAATACGGGTGTACCTTCATTAATAATTGCAATAGCAACCCTTATCGGATTTTACTTTATATATGGCAGAAATTTTTATGCCTCCGCGGAAAATATGAAGGCTGTAGCCAAGCTTGATGAAAAAAAGGCAATAAAAAACAAAAGACTTATGATAATAAGCATCGTACTTATGATACTGATTGTCCTTGCCTTTATTTTCCACAGTCAGATAGGTATGGAATCATCTACCATAGCCATAGCCGCAGCCGTGATAATACTGCTTGTAAGCAAGGAAGATATGGATGAAATAATAGCCTCTGTGGAATGGAGCACCATCGTATTTTTCATAGGCTTATTCGGCGTGGTAGGCGGCTTACAGGAAACAGGTGTAATAGATATGGCAGCAAATTTCCTGCTTGATGTTACAGACGGACATACTACTCTTATGCTGTTGCTCATACTGTGGGTATCTGCATTGCTTTCCTCGTTTCTGGACAATATACCCTTTGTTGCCACACTTATACCTCTTATACTTACCATGGGAGAGAGCGGAGTTGACGTAAGCGCATTGTGGTGGGCACTTTCACTGGGAGCCTGCTTAGGCGGCAACGGCACCCTTGTAGGCGCATCGGCAAACGTTGTACTTTCCGGCATAAGCAAGAAGAGCGGATATGAAATAACTTTCAAGCAATATCTTAAAATAGGCTTTCCGATGATGATTATGTCCATAGTCATTTCAACGATATACTTGTTGTTAAAATTTGCGTAAAAAACGGAGGAATGTGAATGAACAGAGATACAGTCAGCAGTGATATAATAGGACTTAACCTGAGACAACTGGGGGCAACCGACATAAAGGTTTTTCCAAGCCGGATGCACATAGCTAACTTTGATCTGGGCAACGGGCTTATTGTATCATATGTATTTAACATAACACGGAAAGACAAGTACTTTTTACAGCGTATGAGACCATATGCCATGGTCAAGGGTATGTATGCGGATCAAAAGGAAATAATTGAATTTATAAAAGACGATATTGCCAGATTCAGAAAATCCGTACAGCTTAATGATGTACAGATGTATATAAACCTCAATGAAAAAATATATGGTATATATGAACGAATGGAGCATATTTTCCTTCACCATAACGTAGATGCCGCTTTACTTAAAAAATTGACCGATGAAGTTGAAAGAATGGCGGTGGAAATTGAGGATATTCATAAGCAATCGGAAATAATAGATATGAACAAAAAATAATTGAAAACATACTTGAGGGGATACTTTTAATTTGCAAAATAATCAGAGGTATTCCCTTAAATTTTCTTTTTGATAATTTATATACGTCAGGATAAGTATCGGAAAATTTTATTCTTAAATTCCATAGCAGATTTCAGATAAAATATCATCAATGATACAATTAAGATGTTCAGGAGCAACACTTTCTTTACAAATCAGATTAAAAACTTTAACAGCAACCTCTTTATCATCGGAGACACCGGTATATACCTCTTCGGTAAAAGATGAGTTATTTATACAGACTATGTTATATATTCCATTATGTTCAATCAATTTATATTCATAATGTACAGCTTTGCCCAATTCATCAATCAGCTCTGCGTTCTTTTTAACTATTATTGATAACATAATCTAAATCCCCCGACTTTGCATATTACTAAAAAAATTATATAATAAAATGTAAAAAATTTACAATTAATATTTTTGATGTTTATTTATATTACACAATTACAAAATATTTCGGATATATTATACAACAATTATACTTATTTTTCCATAACAAAAAAACGACAATAAATTATATAAAAATAATGTAAAATGTGGATAATTAAGCTTATTTTAAATAGATATAAAATATAATTGTTTTTATAGTAAGCAAATTTTTGTTAAGTTATCAACATTTCTATATATTTTTCATAATAAATGTCGAACAATACAAAAAAAGAGGCTTTTAAAAACCTCTTTTTTTGTATATCTTTATTCGGTTACTTCCTCTGTCTGAGTTTCCGCCTCAATACAATCCTCACTTATCTTGGCTATACTCATAACGGTAACACCATCATCAACATTGACAAGCTTAACACCCTGTGCAATTCTGCCAACGGTAGATATATCCTTTACCCTGATACGAATGATAACACCTTCGCTTGTAACTATCATAAGCTCCTCGTTATCATTAACCATGGCTATGCCTACCACATCACCAGTCTTTTCGGTTACCTTATATGCCTTAAGACCCTTACCGCCTCTGGACTGAACACGGAAGCTTGAAGTATCTGTACACTTACCGTAGCCGTTTTTGCTTACGATAAGCAGCTTTAAGCCGTCATCTATAACTTCCGCACCTATTACATGATCGCCTTCATTAAGGGTAATAGCCTTAACACCTGCAGCAGTCCTTCCAAGACTGCGAAGATCCGACTGACTGAAACGTATTGCCATACCGTCCTTAGTAGCAACAAAAATATCCTTATTGCCCTCAAGTTTACGCACAGCAATCAGCTCATCATCATCCTTAAGATTAACAGCCCTGAGACCGCCCCTTCTGATGTTTTTAAAGCTGTCTGCACTTATCTTTTTAATAATACCATGCTTTGTTACCATAACAAAATTGGTATTTTCATCAACCTTATCCACGGAAAGGACTTCAGTTATCTTCTCCCCTTCTTCAAGGTCAATAACATTAATAACAGGAGTACCCTTGGCATTTCTGCCTGCCTCAGGTATCTGCCATGTCTTGGTACGGTAAACTCTTCCCGTATTTGTAAAGTAAAGTATATGGTTATGGTTGGAGCTTAAGAAGATGTTGGTTACACAGTCCTCATCTCTGGTCTGCATACCGATTATACCCTTGCCTCCACGATTCTGACTCTTATAGGTATCCAAAGGTATTCTCTTGATATAATTCATGGATGTCATGGTAATGACGCTCATTTCATCTTCAATGAGATCCTCCACATCTATCTCGCCCATATCCTGTACAATGGCAGTACGTCTTTCATCACTGAAGCGATTTTTAATATCTATAATTTCACCTCTGATAACCTCATAGAGCTTGTTTTCATCGGAGAGAATAGCCTCATACTCGGTAATCTTAGCCTGAAGGTCCGCAAGCTCATTTAAAAGCCTGTCCCTTTCAAGACCTGTAAGAGCGGAAAGACGCATATTACATATAGCCTCTGCCTGAATATCGGTAAATTCAAACCTGGCTATCATCTTGTCCTTAGCTTCCGCCTTAGTCTGGGAGCCTCTTATGATATTAATTATTTCATCAATATTGTCAAGCGCCTTTACAAGTCCCTCAACTATATGGATACGTGCCTTAGCCTTGTTAAGGTCAAAGCGTGTACGCCTTGTAATAATTTCCTCCTGATACTTAAGGTAATAATCAAGCATTTCCTTAAGGTTTAATATACGCGGAACACCGCCCACGATTGAAAGAAAATTAATTGAATAGGTTTCCTGTAACTGACTGAACTTGTAGAGCTGATTTAAAACTATCTCAGCATTTGCATCTTTCTTGCACTCAATTACTATCTTAATTTCAGCCTTCTGGCTGTAATCGTTTACATCACTGATGCCCTCAATACGCTTTTCCTTAACAAGATCGGCAATCTGCTTGATCATCTTGGACTTGTTTACTTGATAAGGTATTTCGGTAATAATGATTTCTTCTCTGCCGTTCGGAGCGGTTTGTATTTCAGCCTTTGCCCTGAGCTTAAGCCTGCCCTTACCCGTTCTGTAAGCGCTTAAAATACCTGCCGTACCGTAAATTATACCACCTGTGGGAAAGTCCGGACCCTTGACTATTGACATAATTTCGTCAATATCCGTATCCCTGTGCTCCTGAATATGGTTGTCTATTATCCTGATAATGGCATTGATTACCTCTGTTATATTATGGGGAGGTATCTTTGTTGCCATACCTACGGCAATACCGCTGGAACCGTTGATAAGCAGGTTAGGAATACGGGAAGGAAGAACCGTAGGCTCTTTGAACTCACCATCATAGTTATCTATAAAATCAACCGTATCCTTATCAATATCCCTGAGCATCTCCATACTGATACGCTGGAGCTTAGCCTCTGTATAACGGGAAGCAGCTGCGCCGAAACCGTCTATAGAACCAAAATTTCCGTGACCGTCAACAAGCATATATCTCATTGAAAAGTCCTGAGCCATCCTTACAAGGGCATCATAAATAGCCGAATCGCCGTGGGGATGATACTTACCCATGGTATCGCCGACGATACGGGCACATTTTTTATAACCCTTTGAAGGATCCAGATTAAGCTCATTCATAGCATAGAGAATACGCCTTTGAACAGGTTTTAAGCCGTCACGTACATCAGGGAGAGCACGTGAGACTATAACGCTCATGGCATAATCTATATATGAGCTTTTCATCTCGGTGGAAATTTCTATTTCCTGAATTTTATCAAACTGATTTTCCATATTTGCTTCTCCTTTTATACATCAAGAGTTGCAAAATTTGCATTTTCCTGAATAAATATACGTCTTGGCTCCACATCGTCACCCATAAGCTGGCTGAATACTTCATCTGCAATACGGGCATCCTCAATAGTAACACGCTTTAAAATGCGGTGCTCCGGATCCATAGTTGTTTCCCAAAGCTGATTGTAGTCCATCTCACCAAGACCTTTGTAACGCTGAATGGGCTTCATACCCTCTGCGCCGATTTCCTCGATAATTCTATCTCTTTCTTCATCACTGTATGCGTAGTATTCGCCCTTACCCTTTTCAAGCTTGTAAAGGGGAGGCTGTGCAAGATAAACATGACCTTCTTCAATAATAGGCTTCATAAACCTGAAAATAAAGGTCAGAAGAATGGTAGCTATATGAGCACCGTCAACATCCGCATCCGTCATAATAACAATCTTATTGTATCTGAGCTTGGTAATGTCAAAATCCTCGTGTATGCCTGTACCAAAGGCAGTAATCATAGAACGGATTTCCTCATTGCCAAGTACCCTGTCAAGCCTTGCCTTTTCAACGTTAAGAATCTTACCTCTCAATGGCAGAATAGCCTGAGTCTTGGAGTCCCTTGCCTTAACTGCGGAACCTCCCGCGGAATCACCCTCAACTATATAAATTTCGCAGACAGAAGGATCTTTCTCCGTACAGTCCGTAAGCTTACCGGGAAGTCTGCCAACATCAAGGGCGGACTTACGTCTTACAAGCTCCCTTGCCTTACGTGCGGCATCCCTTGCACGGGAAGCCATGGTAGCCTTTTCATATATAAGCTTTGCAACAGAAGGGTTTTCCTCAAGAAAATAGCCCAGATTTTCCGAAAATACCGATTGAACGGCAGGGGTTGCCTCTGAATTTCCCAGCTTTGTCTTTGTCTGACCTTCAAACTGCGGCTCGGATATTTTAATACTGATAACCGCCGTCATACCCTCACGTATATCTTCACCTGTAAGCTTTTCATTTTCCTTTAAAAGCCCTGACTTTTTACCAAAATCATTTATAGTCTTGGTAAGGGCATTTCTGAAGCCTGTAACGTGAGTACCGCCGTCGGTTGTATTTATATTGTTTACATAAGAATAACAGCTTTCGTTATAGCCGCTGTTGTGCTGAAGAGCAACTTCCACCTTAATGTTGTCCTTAATACCTTCACAGTAAAATACATTGGGATAAAGGGGCTGCTTGCCCTCATTGATATGTTCAACAAACTCCTTGATACCTCCAAGGTAATGGAATACATCCTGACGAGGCTCTTCACCTCTTTCATCCCTTAAAACAATTTTTATACCCTTGGTTAAATAAGCGGTTTCCTGCAAATGTTCCCTGAGGGTTTCATAGTCAAAATTAATATCGTCAAATATTTCTGAATCCGGCTTAAACCTGATATAAGTACCGGTTTTACTTTCCTCGCAATCACCTATTACGGTAAGCTTATCCATTACATTACCCCTTTGGTAATGCTGCTCGTATACCTTACCCTTTTCAAAAATATTAACCGTCAGCCACTCGCTCAAAGCGTTTACAACAGATGCGCCAACGCCGTGCAGACCGCCGCTGACCTTATATCCTCCTCCGCCGAATTTACCTCCCGCATGAAGAATGGTAAAAACCACCTCAACAGCAGGTATACCCTTCTGTGGGTGAATACCTGTAGGGATACCCCTGCCGTTATCAAGCACCGAAACAGTGCCGTCGGAATGTATGGTAACGTCGATAGCCGTACAATATCCGGCAAGAGCCTCATCTATAGAGTTGTCCACGATTTCGTAAACGCAGTGATGCAGTCCTCTTGCAGAGGTTGAGCCTATATACATACCGGGTCTTTTTCTTACAGCCTCAAGACCTTCAAGTATTTGGATTTGATTTTCTGTATACTCTTGCTGCATCTTTAATTTCTCCTTTTTGCTTATTTTTTAAAATTAAGCCCATTTGACTTATGCTGTGGTACCCTACCATCAAAGCATAAAATCATCGTTAAAGGTAATTATAACACAAATTTGCCCATATTTAAAGTACTTTTCCGTTTTTTACATTAAAAATTTTTGATTTTACCGAAATATCCTTTATATAATCCTCTATTCCCGTACAGGTTATTACCGTCTGAATATCGCCTATTGAATTGATCAGGCTTTTCTGTCTTGAACCGTCCAGCTCGGAAAGCACATCATCCAGCAAAAGTACGGGACTTTCCCCTCTTTCCGAGGTAATAAGTTCGATTTCCGCAAGCTTTGCTGATATGCAGGCGCTCCTTTGCTGTCCCTGTGAACCGAAGTTTCTGGCATTAACGCCGTTTATATAAAAGGCAATATCATCCTTATGTACACCGGAGGAGGTAGAGCCCAGCATAATATCCCTTTCATGATTTTTTGAAAGTTTTGAAAGGTAATCCTCCTGTTTTGTATTAGGCTTATAGACAATGGAAAGCAATTCGGAATTTTGGGATATTTTTCCGTGCATATTCGCCGCAAAGCCGTTAAGTTCTTTAATAAAGTTTTCCCTTATCTGTAAAAGTTTAATACCGCACTGAGAAAGCTGTAAATCGTAAATATCAAGCATATCATACTGACGTCTGTCCTTTTGAAGGGTTTTAAGAAGATTATTTCTTTGTTTAAGAAGTCTGTAATATTTTTTTAAATTATAATAATAAATATTATTAATCTGACACAGCTCCATATCCATAAAACGGCGTCTTTCTCCGGGACCGGACTGTATAAGCTGCAAATCCTGGGGACCAAAAAAAACGGTATTTAACACACCAAACAGCTCTCCAAGCTTTTGAATGGAAATACCGTTTACACTGATAAATTTTTTTTTGGAAGAGTTAAAGTGTATATCAATTCTATCCGTATTAGCTGAGGTAACATTAAGCCTGATATGAGCCTCCTGCCGGTTAAAGGCTATAATATCCCTGTCGTTTACCCCGGAACGCTGGCTTCTGCCTGCGGAACAGATATAAATTGACTCCAGAATATTTGTTTTTCCCTGAGCATTATCTCCGTAGATAATATTGACCCCGGGACTTAATTCAATATAAGCTTCCGATATATTTCTGTAGTTTTTTAAAGCTATATCATTAATATACATTTACTCATCATCTCGCCTGCACGCAAGATAGCTTTCTCCCTCAAATTCCATAATATCTCCGTCATAAACCTTTTTGCCCCGCATAGTGCAGACCTGACCGTTAAGTTTGACATAACCTTCCTGAATAAGAGCCTTTGCATCAGAGCCCTGACCTACCACGTCGGCAAGCTTCATAAGCTGCTGAAGTTTAACAAAATCCGTATGAAAATAAACCTTTTCCATAACTGTCCTCCTTAAAGTTTAAGCGGAAGCACCAGATATTTGTAATCATCTGTCTGTGCATTTTTAATTATACAAGGGCTGAGAGGAGACATAAACTTAATCATAACACTGTCATCATCAATATTTTTTAATACATCCACCAGATAGTTTGCATTAAAACTGATAACAAGAGGATCTCCGTCACTTTCAATATTAACCTGCTCAAATACCTCGCCTATCTCTGCCTTGGAAGTAATATTTATTACTCCGTCTTTAATTTCAAGGCTTACGGGAGCTTTTTTAGGATCCTTAACAATAAGGATTGCCCTTTCCAGTGCATGCAGAAGTTCTTCCCTGTTTACATTAATACGAAGATTACTGTCTGTATTAAAGAGGTTTTCATACTCCATATACTGACCTTCAATTAATCTTGAAACCATGGTACAGCTTGTCATTTCAAAGAGAATGTGTCTGTCCGTAATATATATATTTATATATTCTTCCTCATCTGTGGGAGCAATGGAGCTTATTTCGGTTAAAGTTTTGGCAGGTACAATAATATCATTGTAATCATCGTAATCCTCTATGGGTGTGGTACGATAGCTTACCCTGTATCCGTCTATGGCTACCACATTTATCTTATGGGGTGTTATCTCCAAAAACTCACCGGTAAGTACCGGACGGGTATCTTCCGTAGCTACGGAAAATATGGTCTGCTTGATCAAGTTTTTTAATACTGCGCTTTTAACCTTAAGAGGCTGATTTTTTTCAACCTCGGGAGGCTGAGGAAATTCCTTTCCGGGCTGTCCCATAAGTTTAAACTCACTTCTGCCGCTTTTTATAATGGCACAGTTTTTGTCATCTACGCTTATTTTAACTTCATTTGTGGGAAGACTTCTTATTATGTTTGAAAAAAGCCTTGCGTTAAGGGCTACGGAGCCAAGTTCATATACATCAGCCTCGATAACCGCAGTTTCTATGCTAAGCTCAAGATTGTTAGCCATAAGGCGGAAGCCTTTTCTGTCAGCTGTTAAAAGTATACATTCAAGTATGGGCTGAGTTGTCCTTTGGGCAACTGCCTTGTTGACTATTGAAATATTGTTGATAAGTAGTTCCTTTGAGCAGGTAATGTTCATTTGTCCACAACGTCCTTTCGTCGGTGTAAATAGATATATAATATATAATTAATTATCGTAGTCGTAGTAGTAGGGGACGTGATTTTGTTAAAAACACGAAAATTCCCTTAAAAAGCGGCATTTTTGATGTGGATAAAATACGGAGAAAATGTTAAGTATGCCGGAAAATATCAACATTTATCAACATTTTCCATTTATCACAAAATTGCCGTAAAACAATTATTAACATAGAAATAACATTAAATGTGCATATCTATGTGAAAAAATTATAGTTTTTTGCAAATCAAAATTAGCATAAACTGTTTGCTTAAAGAGTCTCATCCAAACTTCCGGCAAACGAAAACAAGCTAACTAAAATAACAAACTAAAAATTCAACAATAGCATTTGTGCTGATTTTTAGCCGCCTATAAAACAGGCGGCGTTAAGAAAATCAGCGCAAATACCCTAGGGATGTACAGTGGGTTCTTAGGGGCGGGAACACCGCCCCTAAGTCGTGCAAGTTTGAATTTATGAAATAAATTCAAATCACGTAGGGATGCGATCTTTTTCTTTCAAAAAAAATCGCACGACACGCTTCGAAATTAGTGGCGCTTTTGCCTACTTTTCTCGTAGAAAAGTAGGAATCCCATTGTGGAATTAAGGGAAAAGAAAAATTGCCACTCTTTTTTGCAAAGAACAACGGAAAAGTTTTTCTATAGGTTTTATAAAAACTTATAGGTTTATAGAAAAATTATTTTCCTGTAATCAACTTCTCTATATCGGTTACCTGAACTTCAAAATCGGGATTTTCCTCCATTTTTCTGCCCACAAGCTCAATAGCGTGCATAACGGTGGAATGATCCTTTCCGCCGAATTTTTTGCCTATGCTTACAAGGGTTTCACTGTTAAGCAGCTTTCTTGAAAAATACATGGCAACCTGTCTTGCAAGGGCAAGGTCCTTGGTTTTTTTCTTGGAGCAAAGGTCCTCGGTGGTAAAATTGTAGTAATTTGCAACCACGTTCTGAATATATTCAACGCTCATCTCAGGTTTAAATGAATTTATGGTGTTCTTAAGGGCGCTTAAGGCAATATCAAGGGTAATTACGGAATTGTGGTTTGTAATTAGCTTGGAATAGGCAATTACAGTGGTAAGTGCACCTTCCATCTCTCTGATATTGCTTTTAACGGATTCGGCAATATACTGCAAAACCTCATCCTCTATCTTTATCCCCTGAGTTTCTGCCTTGTTCCTGAGTATGGCTACGCTGGTTTCAAGATTGGGATAGCCTATATCTATGGGCAGACCACCCGCAAGCCTTGACATAAGCCTGTCCGTAAGGTTTTGTATTGCAGATGGATGTCTGTCGGAAGTGATAACTATCTGTTTGCCGTTTTGCCACAGGTCATTAAAGGTAAAGAAAAATTCCTCCTGAGTAGCCCTTTTGTCGGAAATAAACTGAATATCATCCAGAAGAAGAAGGTCAAGCTCCCTGTATTTCTGTCTGAACTGTTCGTTTTCATGCTTTTGTATGGCAAGGATGACCTCATTTGTAAAGGTTTCGCAGGAAACATAGAGTATCTTTGCATTTGGATTGTTTTTGTAAACTTCATTGCCTATTGCATGCATAAGGTGAGTCTTTCCCAGTCCTACACCGCCGTAGAGAAAAAGGGGATTATATGAAGTTCCCGGATTTTTGGAAACGGAAACGGCAGCGGCATGTGCCATCTGATTATTGGTACCTACTATAAAGTTGTCGAAGGTATACCTTGGCATAAGACCGTTTGGCATACGGAAATTAATATTATTTTCCACAGGCTGCACAGGCTTGATTTCTTCGGGATTCTCTTCGGTTTCGGGCTGTTCGTTGCCTGTTATTATTTTAAGTGACATTTGATTGCCTTTGTTTATAAAGAGAAGAGCCTCCTCAATGTAATTAAGAAACTTTCTTTCAATTATTTCTTTTACAAAGTCGTATTGTACTTTGACAGTAAAAACATTACTGCTCATACTGATAGGGACAATAGGCTTGATATAAAGGTTGAAGGCAAGGGCGCTTATATTTTGCTGTGCCTCAAGGATAGTGAGAGCCTGTTCCCAATATTCGTTACAAGTGTCCATTAAACTCCCTCCGGATTTAAAATTAAAAGTGTAAAAAAATTAAATAACAGTATTTTTTTACAAATAAAAAAATCAGCAGCTGAAAATGTTAATATGTTAATAGAGTTATCCATATTTTGTGGATAAAAATAAGAAAAACTATTGAATCCACAGCTTATACAACAGCAAAAAATCCTTTAAATAAAAGCTTTAGCTGTAAAAATCCACATGTTATCCACAATTTTGTCAACAAAATGTGTATAACTGTGGATTAATATTAAACTTATCAACATTGCAGACCGACTGCATACGAACACACATAAAATAAACAGCTTATTTATTATAGCATAATTTTTACCTGATTGCACTATTTTTTTATAAATTTATTGAAAATAAAAATAAATGTGCTATAATGTAAGAAATAGTTGAAATTAAGCCTGTTAAAAGGCAAAAACACCAAATTTAAAGGGGTATTTTTGTATATTTTGCAATTTTTATAAGACAGGTGATTATAAGGAGATTCAATAATGAGAGAGGTTAATGTAAGCGATGTTACTGCCTGCATTAAAAGGCTTTGTATCGAAGCAAATTATTTTCTTAACAGCGATATTTACGATTCCTTTAAGGACGCTTATGAAAATGAGGAGTCACCTATAGGCAGAGATATTATCAATCAGCTTATTAAAAATGCTGATCTTGCACGTGAAAAGTGCAAGCCTATATGTCAGGATACGGGTATGGCTGTTATTTTTATGGAAATAGGTCAGGAAGTGCATTTTTGCGGCGGATCATTGACAGATGCCATTAATGAGGGTGTAAGACAGGGATATAAAGAGGGATACCTTAGAAAATCCGTTGTGGGAGATCCTCTTTTAAGGGTAAATACAGGTGATAATACTCCTGCCGTTATACATTACGACATAGTGCCGGGAGATAAGGTGAAAATTGACGTTGCTCCTAAGGGCTTCGGCTCCGAAAATATGAGCAGAATTTATATGCTTAAGCCTTCGGACGGTATTGAGGGTGTAAAAAACGCTATTATAGACTGTATAAAAAATGCGGGACCAAATCCATGCCCTCCCATGGTTGTGGGCGTAGGTATAG